>NZ_JANQDG010000084.1:0-22192 GCF_029891665.1 Anabaenopsis sp. FSS-46
CTGATGATTGCCACCCTTCCGGTTTTGCACGAAATGTAGGTAGCACATCACCATCTAAAAATGAAGCTTTTGAGGTATATGATTCTTCTGTCTCTACAAATTCAAGCTTATATTGGTTGCACAATTGCTCAATACGATTCTACGATATTTTGGACACCAAACCACATGATACTTACAAGAGTAAGTAACATTTTTGTTCGACTTGTATTCTTGACTCATACAATTATTATATAGCATTGTTCTATATAATAAAGTAAAGCTTTTATAAAGTTCACATGAACTAATTTATGTAATATTGAATGTGGCTAAAGCCACTCAATCGCTTTAATGCGACTAAAGTCGCTATCGACTTATCCCCATGTCTGAAGCCAGGGGCTTGCGTCTCGTTTGTTGGTCAATCGGATATCACACGACGGAAATCCCCACCCTCAGTCATTTGTACTGGGGGTTAGTTATATGTCAACCTAGAAGTAAGGTATCTGGTTGTCCCTCATCACACAGACAAATATGTTGACGGTTAACTGCTGGCGGTTGACAGTTATCAGTGAACACTCAACTAGGACAAGATCATGCAAAGTTGGAAAATTGGCTCTTTATTTGGCATCCCACTATTTTTAGATCCACTATGGTTTATAGTTTTAGGGTTAGCTACCCTTAACTTTAGTATGGCTTACCAGCAATGGGGTACTACCATCGCTTGGAGTGCGGGGATAGTCATGGCACTACTGCTGTTTACTTCAGTATTATTACATGAGTTGGGTCACAGCTTGGCAGCGCGATCGCAAGGCATTAAAGTTAATTCTATTACTCTATTTCTCTTTGGTGGTATTGCGGCTATAGAAGAGGAATCAAAAACCCCCGCTAAGGCGTTTCAAGTCGCCATCGCTGGGCCTTTGGTAAGTATTGCCCTATTTTTGCTGTTTAGTATAACCACTAACATTACACCGGCAACTAGCCCTGTGTCGGCTATGGTTACAGATTTGGCAAGAATTAATTTAGTTGTCGCCCTGTTTAACCTCATTCCCGGTTTACCTCTAGATGGCGGACAAGTATTGAAGGCTGCGGTGTGGCAAATGACAGGAGACCGCTTTCAAGCTGTACACTGGGCTGCGAGGGCTGGGCAAATTTTAGGTTACAGTGCGATCGCCTTGGGATTTGTTGTAGACTTTTTGACTAGCGAGTTAATTACTGGCTTATGGATTGCTTTAATTGGTTGGTTTGCTGTGCGTAATGCTAACAGCTATGACCGTGTAACTACCTTACAAGAAACTTTGCTGAAGTTATTAGCCAGGGATGCGATGACTCGTGATTTCCGCGTAGTTGATGCGGGTCAAAGTTTACGTAATTTTGCTGATTCTTACCTATTGGATACTAACGCTGCCAATATCTACTTTGCTGTAGCTGATGGGCGTTATCAGGGTATGGTTAGTATTGATGATTTACGCCTGGTAGACAGAGGTGAATGGGAAAACCGCACCCTACAAACTATAGTGCATCCCTTAACAGAAATCCCCAGCGTAGCTGAATCGACTTCTTTCGCTGAGGTGATTAACAAGCTGGAAAATGAGCATTTACCGCGAATTACCGTGCTTTCGCCAGCTGGTACAGTTGCGGGTGTGATTGACCGGGGGGATATTGTGGGGGAGTTGGCGCAAAAATTAAATTTACGCCTTACTGATGAGGATGTCCAGCGTATTAAGGAAGATGGTAGCTATCCCCCAGGGTTGCAATTAGGAACAATTGCTAAGTCAATTACACATTAGAGGTTGTTTGTCAAGTATTAAACAGGTAATTTTTATTTTAGGGAACAGGGAATGGGGAACACCGGAACAGGGAATGGGGAATGGGGAATGGGGAATGGGGAATGGGGAATGGGGAACCGAAACAATCAAATCCAATCCCCTCCCCTTACAAGGGGAGGGTTAGGGTGGGGTCAAACAATATTTAATACACTAATTATGACTTTGCAAACATCCTCTTAGAGGTGATTTACCTTAATTCTGCTGTATTGTTTCAAGTTTCCCCATTAAAGAAGTTGCTGAGAAGTTCTGGAAGCTTGTTGATTTCTTGTATCAGGTCGTCGGGACTAAAACCAAAGGTATTCAAAATCACGATGATCACAAAAACAGCGATCGCACTACTAATAAATGTTTTTAATACTTTAAACAATGCCCGGAAAATAATCAAGGCGACAATTACAGCAGCAACGAGAATGATGATATTAGTTGGCATTTTCGTGATAAATAATTGCTTGCAGATTCGGGATAAAATATGATCTTGCCTTTTTCAGGCTCATGAAGTACACACCAATTCCCTATTCCCTGTTCCCTATTCCCTGTTCCGGTGTTCCGGTGTTCCCTCAAACTAAAAAAAATTGTACCTCACGAGCATGGTAAATGCTATAATAGTAAACACAGTTTTATTGGTAGTCAATAAAATTCTGCCTTGGGGTTTAAATTTTGGCGGTAATTTCCCCCCATTCAGACAGAGAAAGGGGTTGTACTTGTATCTCCATAGCAAAACAATTACAAGCGGCGGTAATCAAGGCGCTGATAATTGTATCTAGACTCAAATTACCAGGAAGTTCTATAGTAGTGATAGGTTCTGTACCAAACACCTGAGTAAACAATTGAGCATCCTGGTGTAAAGGCATTGAACCATGTTGGAGAATTACCCCACCTTTTTGTACTTGGGCGCTACCAATCAGTTTAGCACCATTGGGTAACAGTAAATCTGCACTTGTCGCCGTACCAAAACAGTTAGGGTTGTGGATATAGCCCCGCCCTGCAGTACCATAGGACAATTCCACACCAAGCGATCGCCATCCTTGAATTAAAAACTCACAAATTTTCTCATATATCTGTAGACGATTACCAGTAATGCCCGAAGTAACCACAGTATAAGTTAAATCACCTTGATGTAACACAGCCCTACCACCAGTAGGACGGCGCACCAAGTCTAACTGCTGTCCTCGCCAAATCAAATTCTGCCACAATTCCGGGTATTGGCGTTGGTGATAGCCCAGAGAAATAGCAGGTGGCGACCAGGTGTAAAATCGCAGAGTTGGGGGATGCTCTCCAGATTTATGCTGTTCTAACAACCATCTGTCAATAGCCATCTGCACATCCCCCGCAGCTTCTAACCAAGGAATTAGTCGCCACACCTGCGGACTATGCAAGTTTTCAATTGGGTTCAACACTGATATTTAGAGAGTTGCAAAAAAGACAATTTATCACGAAAATCCCAGGACTCGCAGCCAAACCCCGAAAAAATCCTGGGTAAATCCTGTGGAGTGGGTATACTACCCGCCTTACATAAGTAAGCTGCTATAACAGACAATCCTAGGCAGAACCATACTCAGATTGCAAAACTTCATCATTCTCATCAGCAATAGTTGCCACAATGGTAATCAACCGTGAGACCTCCGCAGGAGATAAATCTTCCAGAGTGCGTGTTGATATCACCACTACCTGACTTTCAACAATACCAAAACGGGCTTCTAAAGTGCTAGAGCAGTTCATTTCCAAAAGATGACGCATTAACTTAGCCTCATCCCGAGCAGGTAACTTAAGCACCGCCGACCAAACCGTGATAGTATCATCGTCGTTTTGTCCATTCAATTGGACAAATACGTCCACAGTCCCGTACCTAAATTTCCACAGATAACCTCCTCCTGACAGGTGACTAACCATAGCGCTATCATCTTGTTCTAGAGATTCAATGACATTTTCAATGACTTCTATGTGGTTAATAGTCACCGTCTCTGGGTTGAGTTCATCACTGATGAGGGTTTCTTGGTAGTTTGTCATATATATTTTTTCCTCAAGATAGTTATTTCTGCATCTACACATACTTTATCGCCTATAAGTAAAGTTAGTTGTAGCCGCTGAAATTTGTCATATCTGACCCACGCCATCAGAGGATGTTTGATAAGTTTTCAACAGGTAATTTTTATCTGAGGGAACACCGGATCAGGGAATGGGGAACACACCGAACACACAAAAAATAATAAAATCCAGTCCCCTCCCCTGACAAGGGGAGGGTTAGGGTGGGGTGAAACAATAGTTGATACACTAATCATGACTTGACAAGCATCCGCTCAGAAGTCCAGGATTTAAAACTCACAACCGCACATATCACACAGCCCAAGATAACTGGGGAAACTCAAAGATATTTTTTTAATTAACAGTAATTTAACCAAAAACCTTGGGAACAATGTAGAATATACATACGTCACAGGTTTATGTATTTCCACCTGGACGCTTAAGTAATCTCCCCATGTCCCCATCTATATCAAACTTAAAGCCATGCATCTACCAAAACTAACTAGCGCCGTAGCCTTAACAGCACTGACATTTACCCTCAGTGCTCCCCCTGCTGCGAGTCAAACTACACCCAAGCAAGTCAGCTTTATTTGTCGCTCAATTACCCCCCGCACTGACGGACTGCGGAAAGTTCCCGCCACCGTGGCGTTTATTCCAGGATCGAGACGGTATCAACCAATCATTGCTTGGGAATCTGACTCCTTCCCCAATACTGTGTGGACACCCCAAAAACGCTGTGAAGAAATCAGTCAAAGATTCCAAGATTTTTACAATCAAGATCGGTTAAGATATATGACCGTTGGTCAAATTAAGGGGTTAGGAGTGATTTGCGCTGCTCAATCCCCTGAAACCTGCAATAGTAGGAATCAATTATTTACAGTCAAACCCGGAAGCGACCCCCAAACAGTTTTAGAACAACTGATCGAACTTGCATCCGGTAGAACTACAGAAGGAGTCTCGCAAACTACTAACTCACGAATGTGGGAAACCGTGAATAACCAGAAGTACTTAAATTTCGGTGTTTATTTAGAAAGTGCTCCAGTAGAGGATGTAACCGAATAGGTCACAGATGTCGCCAAAGGTTTGACCCCACCCTAACCCTCCCCTTACAAGGGGAGGGGACTGGATTTATAGTTTGCAGTCAGGATTAAGCATCTAGAGGAGACGAAGGTTAGAAACTCCCATCTCAAAGCGATCGCAAATCAACCTCTGCGTACCTTTGCGCCCACCTTTGCGCCCCTTTGCGTTTAACAACAGATATAATAAATACACCCTACACCCCCAGCAACCATGAAACCCCACCTCGCCATTATTACCTGTATATTCCTCCTACCCCTTCCCGTCCTAGGGGAAATCACCCACAGCAAAACCTCAAAACCACCCATACCCGATAAATGTCAACTTGAACAAGAAGACCAAGACCCAGAAACCGGAACATATTCCGAAACACAACTACAACAGCTTGTCAGTCAAATCACCGTTAAAGTCAGGGGAGAACGTGACGCAGCATCGGGAACAATTTTAGCTCAAGCAGGTAACTCTTACTTAGTAGTCACCAACTCCCATGTAGTCAGGAGAATTAACCCCAAAAACCTAAATATTCAAACACCAGACGGTAAAACTCATCCAGCTAAACTGCTTCCTGATACAAACCTTGGTCAATTAGACCTAGCTATATTAGAATTTAACTCAAATCAGCAATATTGCTTACCACCACAAATTACTAACTTTGATATTGATATAGATACCCCAGTCATGGCCGGGGGATACCCCAGTGCAGAAAATAATATAGTATTTAGACCAGGAAGAGTTAAAAAAATTGTCTCCCAACCGAGTTTAAAAGACGGTTATGAAATTGGCTACGACAGCGACATTGAGCAGGGAATGAGCGGCGGTGCTATCCTCAGCGCCTACGGGTATTTACTAGGCATTAATGGTATGAGCCAATACCCTATATTAAATCTAGGTTATGTCCGTGCTGATGGACAAGAACCCACAGCAGCAGAAATTGAGGAATGGCGTGGGTATAGTTGGGGAATCCCTGTGAGTGGGGTGTTAGATGCGGTTAAACCAGAGATATTAACTGCTTATGGTTTACCCCAACGCCAACGCCAACAGCAAACCCAGACGCAGCGCACCGGTTATGATGTCCCGGAAATACCATTAACAGGGTGGTTAAAGGAATTAGAGGAAAAAGCTAAACAAATTACTGTCAAGATTGACATTAGTGGTGAAAATAATGGTTCAGGTGTGATTATTGCTAAAGAAGGAAATATTTACACAGTCCTAACTGCAGCCCATGTGGTGTGTGAGAAGATACAGGGAGGGGGAGAATGTCGCCCCCATACTTACACCATTGTCACCGCAGATGGTCAAAAATATCCAGTAGAAACCGGTAGTATTCAATCTAATGAAGGGGTGGATTTAGCAGTAGTTAAATTCAGGAGTAACCAAACTTATGCAGTTGCTACCTTAGCTAAATATCCGACTGAAGATAATCAATATATGTTAACAGCAGGGTATCCCAGACTGGGGACAACTTCACCCTGGCGGTTGACATTGGGACGAACTTGGAGTAGGGAAACGGGGTTATTCAGAACTACCCTGTCAAGTTCCCGAACTAACAACGACCAGGGAGCGCAATTATTACAAGCTGTGGGTCAACCTGCGGGAGCTTTAGACGGGGGATATGAGTTAGTTTACAGCAGTATTACCTCTGTTGGGATGAGTGGGGGTCCGGTGTTGGATACCCAAGGACGAGTAATTGGGATTCATGGGTTAGCGGAGGGGGAGAGGAATATTGTTTGGGGTGATATCCAGATAGGTAATAGTTTAGGGATTCCCATTAGTACTTTTTTAGCTTTAGCACCGGGATGGAATACCACACCGCAACGGGTGGAAGATACACGACCACGGGAGTTAACAGGGGGGGATGAGTTATCGATAGAGGCCGCGATTCTCTTTACTCCGGTTCCCCAGGAGAATGCTGATCCTCGTTCGTGGATTGAACGGGGGAATCAATTGTGGCGGTTAGGTCGCTATGGTGAAGCGGTACAGGCTTTTGAGGAGGCGATCGCCCAAAAACCAGCGTTTATTGATTTGGCTTATTATGGTCAGGGTTTGGCTTTATGGTCGGATGGACAATTCCAGGAAGCAGCAGCAGCGTGGGAATTGGCGGTAAAGGCTAGACGTGATTTTGTCCCAGCTTGGTATCATCTGAGTGCAGTTTACGGTAGATTACAGCAACTGGATAGGGCGCTGGATGCTATCAATCAGGCGATTAAGCTGGAGCCTGGTAATCCTAATTTGTATAATCAGAAGTCTGTGGTGTTGTCTGATTTGAAGAAGTATGCAGAGGCTGAGTTGGCGATCAATCAGGCGATTAAACTCAGTCCCCGTGCTGCTTTTTACACCAATCGCGGTCTTGTTTACGCTGACCTGCAAAAATGGGTTTTAGCATTGGCTGATTATAACCAAGCTATTGGGATTAATCCTAATTTAGCTCTAGCTTACACCAATCGCGGTGTTGTTTACTATAACCAGCAGAAATGGGATTTAGCATTGGCTGATTCTAACAAAGCTATTGCGATTAATCCTAATGATGCTCTAGCTTACTACAATCGCGGTCTTGTTTACCGTAACCTGCAAAAATGGGATTTAGCTGTGGCTGATTATAACAAAGCTATTGCGATTAATCCTAATTATGCTGATGCTTACATCAATCGCGGTGTTGTTTACGCTGACCTGCAAAAATGGGATTTAGCTGTGGCTGATTATAACAAAGCTATTGCGATTAATCCTAATGATGCTCTAGCTTACAACAATCGCGGTAATGTTTACGGTAACCAGCAGAAATGGGATTTAGCTGTGGCTGATTATAACCAAGCTATTGGGATTAATCCTAATTTAGCTGAAGCTTACGGTAATCGCGGTCTTGTTTACCGTAACCTAGGAGACATCAAGAAAGCTAGGGAAAACTTCCAAAGAGCAGCGCAATTATTCCTCACTCAAGGTCGTACCGCTGATTATGTATTAGTAATTGCGCTTTTAAACTCACTGTAGGTGCAAGATCCCCGACTTCTCACATTATCACAGATAATCTAGGATAATTTAGCTAGAAGTCGGGGATCTGTGGGGCGATGGTAAAGGCGATGGTCAATGCGATAGCGAAGCGCTGCTGCAAGCAGATCGCCCGGGGCTGAAAAATTGCGTTTGATGCTACACGGGGAGCCGGGGGTTAGAAACCCCCGTCTCAAAGCTAAAGTCAGATAAATCTGACTAGAAAATCATCTATTTGATTATCTTCACAAGATGCGAAGCGCTGCTGTGGGGCGATAGCGAAGCGCTGCTGTGGGTCGATCGCGAAACACTGCTGTAAGGCGATAGCGAAGCGCTGCTGCAAGCAGATCGCCACCCAGGGAGGCCTGACAAAGCCATAGAAAATAAACCTTTGCGTACCTTTGCGCCCACCTTTGCGCCCCTTTGCGTTTAACCACAGATATAGTCGCCACCCAGGGAGGCCTGACAAACCCCCCTCTCCAAGCTCCCATCACCACTTACGGGGTTGAAAATCCGGCTCATTTAAAATCACCACATCATCACCGCACAGACCCAAGACAAATAAACCTTGACCATAAGCATAATCCCGTACCTCATTAGTAACCACCATCCCCGCCACTGCACCCATAGCTTGTACATCTCTATACCGAGGCATGAGGCGCTTAAACTTTTCTAACCGCTGTAAATGCTTATCCACATCGGCTTGGTTAGGTTTACTCTTCACCTCAACTAACACCGCTTCGGTATCATTTACCACTAATAAATCAATTTCCAACCCTTCACCCCCCCGCTGTGTAGATAACCCTGGGTGAAGTTCATGCACATCTATACCCCGTTCTCGAAACAATCTTACCGCAGCAGGGCGTACTTGCCATTCTACAAACTCCCCTAGACGATTACCTAACTTACCCAGTTGTTGACTTACCTGTTTAATCTGCTTATCAGTTGCTTGAGCTTGCTGTTTAAGAAACCGCTCCGTTTCTTGAGATCGTTCTTTTAATAACCGCTCAGTTTCTTGAAATCGGTGTTCTGTTTCTTGAAAGCGGCGCTCTGTTTCTTGAGCTTGTTGTTTAAGAAACCGCTCAGTTTCTTGAAAACTGCGCTCAGTTTCTTGAAAGCGGCGCTCTGTTTCCTTTTGAGCTACAATCAACTCACCTAATAAGCGCCAAACATCATCAGGTGTGTAAGTCATGGTTTATTCGAGAGGGTATAGCACCATTATAATACCTAAAGCATAATACCTAAAGCGATCGCCCGGGGCTGAAAAATTGCGTTTGATGCTACACGGGTAACCGGGGGTTATAAACCCCCGTCTAATAGCTAAAGTCAGATAAATCTGACTAGAAGATCATCTATTTAATTATCTGGACAAGATGCGATCGCCACCCAGGGAGGCCTGACAAACCCCCCTCTCAAAGCCATCGAAAATAAACCTTTGCGTACCTTTGCGCCAACCTTTGCGCCCCTTTGCGTTTAACAACAGATATAGTCGCCAACCAGGGAGGGATTAAAAACCCCAGCGGCGTAAGATCCCCGACTTCTTCTGGGATAATTTAGTTTCAGAAGTCGGGGATCTGTAAGGCGATCGCCCTTTGGCTGTGCTATTAATTAATATCTTTATTGGGTTTTCTGTTGTCAACGCCAATTACTAAGCTGATTATTGATTCTCATTTCCCGATAACACGCCAAAGTTCTTGATTCTCTTGTGGTAATTGCACAGAATTAATCATAGTTTCTTCTACAGGTTTTAGAAACTTATCATAATCTTTTTCTTCGGCGCTATAAGTCAGTACATAGACTTTTTGATCACCCATGATCCAAATTTCCATAACTTTAAATCCAAAGTTATTCTTGTCATTTTGTCGCATATATAGGACTCGATACGCATCTCTATCAGCAACTTTTATAGTTTCCGGTTGAATATTTTGGTGAATGCGGTTTTTAATGGCAAATTCCCTATAATCCTCTAAGGTTTCATCGGGGGCTAAATGTTCTACACTAATAATGAACTCTGGGGGTAAGCCAGTTTGGGAGACATTTATAGGGGAAATCCGCACAATGGTATCTGTTGTATTTGCTGGTTGGGGTTGCCAATTTTGGGGATATTGAATCTTGATTTTAGAGGTTGGATCTTCAAAAGATATGGTACGAATGGAAAGAGAGGGAGAAAAGACTTTGACAACACCAATACTCAGCAAAGAAATTACAGTTATGAGTAGAATTAAAGGTATTGGTCTTTTACTACCTTTTATGTAGTTAATAAGTAGAGTGAAAAAGTTTGGCCGTAGGGTTTCACTCAAAGCTTTAATCACATCCTCTGCTGACTGATATCGCCTTTTAGGATTAGGTTGTAGCATCCTATCTAAAATATCAGCTAGATGGTTACTGACAATCCCTCGATATTTTGTTCTCCAATTCCAGCGGTTATCATTGTTACGGATATGCTGCAAAGAGTCTCTTGTCAGTAATTGAATACAAGAGGCCGCCAGTGCATATAAATCACTGGATGGATCAACTTCTTTCCCTGCTATTTGTTCTGGGGGCGCATATACTCGTGAACCAAAAACAAGGGAAGTTTGTAGATCGGTTTTTCCTTCCACTACTTGCTTAACAGCGCCAAAGTCGATTAAAAACAGTTTTTCTCCCTCGCAAATTATGTTGCTGGGTTTAATATCCCGATGAATAGCATGGTTTTGATGAATGAATTGTAAAACCGGTAGGATTTTTAATAACAACTCTTTAATCTTCTCTTCAGAAAAGCGCCCCTGTTTCTGAAGTTCTTGATTCAAATCCTGGCCTGCAATATATTGTTGGGCTAAATACTGTAACTCTTGTTGAGGATATAACTTACCCTGGGATTCAAAGGCGGGAGCAGTGAAGGAGAAATAATCATATAATACGGGAATCTGAGAATGTAGACCTAATTGATTGAGAATTTTGGCCTCCCGTTGAAAGGCTTGTTTGATTCCTTCAACTAGTTTAGGGTCATGAGTTTGAATGTTTAACCGCTTGATGACACGATAGGTTTTCTCCCCTTCAGTGTTTAAAGGTAAATAAATAGCTTTAAAGGTGGAGCCAAATCCTCCGGTTCCTAAAGGTTCTACAGGTAGATAGTTGTTTGGTAAAATTAATGGCATCCCGCAGGCTTCGCAAACCAGTTCTGGGGTGGTGGTGTCTGTCACATGGTTTTCGGGTTTGAGGCAGCCCGGTCTGGTACAATGTATTTTCATTTGTCATCATTTATGGGTGAGAGTTTATTTGTCAGTATTTATGTGTGAGCATATCAAATATGTAGCCACTATACAGCCAAGGAGCGATCGCCCTTCAATTCTCTCATAAAATCTAGGTGATTTGTCATACATTACCAGGCAGTACAAGAAAAATGTATATCACCATACATAAGTCACATATTACTATGAAACCTGGAGAGCAGAATTTAAAAAGATGTTCCCCAGGCGATCGCCTGGTAATTATTGTGTCAACTTTACAAAAATATACAGTTTTTTTATACAAAAAACCTCTGCAAGTATGCTTAAAGGTGAGGCTCGGATTCCGGGTATAAGCTGGTATTTTCAGGATTTACGGATATTTTCCCATTGTTGCAGTGAGACAAGATTAACAACACAGGGAAGAATACTATACTAAACTCTATTATATTTATAGTATATAATCTATCTGTCTTTGACAGTTGCCCATAGTTAATTATTCAGAGATCAGAAAATTTCAGCCCATGTCATAACTAAGTATCTGGTAGTACGGCATCCTGTAGATAAGAGTATCAAATCAATGCAAATCAAACTTATTTCCCAAAATCAGTTGACAGAGGAGCAGGAAGAGCAGATTTTTACTCTTCCAGTAGCTATAGGGCGAGATATCAGCCAACTACCCCAGGGTATGTCTCCTGTAGTTTTATTAGACTCAAGTAAGCAAGTTTCCCGGTTCCATGCTGAGATTACCTCAGACAACAATCAAGTTTACCTACAAGATAAGAAGAGTGCTAATGGTACTAAACTCAACGACGAAAAACTACGGGGAGAACGTCGCCCTTTAAACAATGGCGATAGAGTAACAATCGGTAACTATACGATTACCGTTCTTCTGATTCCCGATGGTTCTACTGAGCCTACAGTCGTAGCTGAAAGCACATCTACAATTTTTCTTAATCCCCAATCTGAGGTGACCACAACATCAACATCAATTGTTGAAAGTTCCCAATCATCGATTATTTTTAACCCCAATACGGGGATTTTAGAACAGCAACTCACTCCGACGACATCAACTCCCTCATCAGAGTTTCCCCATAATCTAGATTTTTGGCACGGAAAACGGATTTCTTTAGAAGCCATTGATAGAAGTCGTTTTACCGTCAGGGAAACAGAATATGTGGCCTGTGGGGGAGGAATGGGCAGTTTTGCTTGGGTGGATATGTTGAGAATTGCGGGAGTTAGAACCGAAAATATTCAGGTTTTAAGTATTCAAAACAAACCTTATGAGCGCTATGAAACCTTACTGCGCAACTGTCAAATTCCCGAGTATAAACGCATTCGTTCAGGGTCAGATTCTTGTCCTGATAATATTTGGGGATGGCCAGGATATGCTCTGAGAGATGCTTGGAGAGCCTTATTTTCTGGACAGGTTGGCGCAGCGTTAGGATTTTTATGGCAGGTATTTGCAGAACCCATTCACGCAGATACCTATACCCCCCGTGCTAAAGATGTGTTTGAGTCCATGGACCGAGAAGCCCAACGCATAGGTTGGAAGAAAATGCTCGAACCCGGTAGTATTCTCAGTCTGCGTCAAACCGAAGATGGTCGTTATTGTATTGCTTATTGTCCTGACCCGCAAAATAACAGAGATACCCGATTTGTCATCGCTCAATATGTCCATCTCTGCACAGGTTACCCAGGGATTAAACTACTACCAGATTTAGAAAAATATCGTCAAGACTACCCGGAAGAAATAGGAGATGCTAGAACCGTAGTTCAAGGCTATGAACCCCATGATCATATTTATGAGAAATTAGAGAAACAAGGCGGTACCATTGTCCTGCGCGGTTCGGGAATTGTAGCCTCACAAGTATTAGATCGGTTGTATAAAGCCCGTCAAGTCAACGCTAATATTAAAGTGATTCATTTAAACCGAGAACCCCGCAAAGGCAATGAATTTGATCGCGCGCAACGGTATGTAGAAAATGATTGGGAATTTCAACCTTACAACTGGCCCAAAGGGACTTGGGGCGGTGATCTGCGCAGAATGTTAGAAGCAGCTGACCCTTTGCGAAGACGGGAGTTATTACAAGACTGGGGTGGAACCACAACAGCTAGCCGTAAGCAATGGCGACAGATTATTAAAGAAGGAAAAAAACAAGGATGGTATACAATTACCTATGGTTTAGTCACACAACTAGAACGTAATCCTCGCGGTGGGGTTATGACCCATTTAGTCAGTAGCGAAGGTTTAAAAGAGGTTAGTGCTGATTTTGTAATTGATTGTACAGGGTTAGTTTCAGACCCCTTACAAAGTCCTTTTTTGCATGATTTAATTACTCATTATGAACTAGAGTTGAACCCCCAAAAGCGGTTCCATGTGGAAAATAACTTTGAAATCAAAAAGTTGAGAAATCAGAGTTCTCGTATATATGCAGCGGGGATTATCACCCTAGGGGGTCCCTACGCACCTGTGGACACATTTTTAGGCTTACAATATTGCGCCCATCGCTCTGTGGAAGCCTTAGCAGCGGCTAAAGCTCCGGGGGTGCGCTATATAGAGGGGATTTATTCTCTCTGGCAATGGTTGAAATGGGCTTTAAATAACAAACCTTAATCTATCCTTAAAATATCATGACTCCAACTTTATTCGGTCGCTGGCAAACGCGAATCTTTCTGTTAGCAACGGTGGGAATTTTAATTTCCCTCCCTTTCCATTGGGGATATTTCGGCCATGAGTCTAATGTTTACTTTTGGGTGGTATTTTATGTGGGCTTATTGGGCATAGGTTGGGATGTATTGTATGATTTTCTGCAAAAATATATGTGGGATCATGACTGGCCTGGAGTATTCCAATTTTATGCAGGAGTTGTAGAGGGGTTGGTTTTGGCTGTAATTATTGCCAATATCGGTTTACCTCATATTCCCAAGACTGAATTTGATCTAATCACATTTATTCAACATTATGGTTTAGTTTGGTTAGGGGTTTATTTATCCTCTTGGGTGGTGATGCGATTGTTGTTTCCCCGGTGGCGGTTTCGTGGGGGAGAATGGATAGGGAATTGGCCGAGAATTTCTTAAAGATTGACTGATAAAACTGTTGTGGTGTGGGCATCTTGCCCGCCATTGTGTACCCTACTCAGAGGTAATGTGCTGTATATTCCCACTATAGAGCTTTAAAACTATGAATCACCAAAATTTTAATATATTCATCACATCTTCACTGTTAATAGTGGGATTGGGGGGGTGTTTTAGCCCCAGTGCAAATGTTGAAACGGTTATTCCTAACCTTGAATCTCCAGCTAATGCTCAGAATGTCGCCTGGGTATTTGATGCGGAAAATGCGATCGCCTTGAAAGGGTATGACCCCGTTGCCTATTTTCAACAAGGAAAACCAATTGCAGGTAGTTCTAACTTTACCCATAAATGGGCAAATGTCAATTGGCGATTTTCGACTGCGGGAAATCGAGATTTATTTGCTAAAAATCCCGAAAAATACGCCCCTCAATATGGTGGTTTTTGTGCTTGGGCTGTCAGCAGGGGATATACTGCACCCATTGACCCCAATGCTTGGAGAATTGTGGAAGGGAAGTTATACTTAAATGCTGACCAGAGGATTCACAGACGCTGGGAAAGAGATATCCCGGGACATATTCAAAGAGCCAATAGAAATTGGCCTGGAATAGCTCAGAATATCCGCCGCAGAAATTAAACTTAATTAAGAAATCATTGACATAGTGCGGGCATCTTGCCCGCTATAATCAGCAATGAGAGCATACCCAAAGGAAAAAAGGCGAACAAAGTTCGCCCCAACATGATCTGCTATAACTCAGCCAAACACTTAAATTTTTGCCTCTTCCTTAACTAACTTATCCCAACCCAAATCTTTAAGATTATTATTGCGGCGCAGGGGACGGGTCACCAACTCCAGAAGGTCACGGGCGTTAGTAAAACCGTGAATTTGCGCAAAGGTGAACTCTACTGACCACTTAGTATTAATACCACGGGCTTCTAAAGGATTAGCGTGAGCCATACCAGTAATTACCAAATCTGGTTTTAATTCATAAATACGCTGCACCTGATTGTAATTATCTGGTTTCTCGATAATCTTCGGCAGAGGTACACCCATTTCGTGACAAGTTTTTTCTAATAGCGCCAACTCAGCAGCTTGATAACGCTTATCCATATAGGGGATACCGATTTCATGTACGGTCATTCCACAACGTACTAAAAACCGAGCTTGGGAGATTTCTAGTAAGTTATCACCCATAAAGAAGACAGACTTACCGCGGATGATGTTAACATAATCTGCCAAACTTTCCCAAATTTGCGCTTCCCGCTCATCTAAACCCTTGGGAGTAATACCAAACACAGAGCAGATTTTCTCAACCCAAGCGCGAGTACCATCAGGGCCAATGGGGAAAGGTGCGCCAATAAGTTTACACTTGCGGCGACGCATTAAGGTAGTGGCGGTGCGACTGAGGAAGGGGTTGACACCAGCCACATAATACCCTTCTTCAATCACCGGTAATTCAGTAAACCGCTTTGCAGGTAGCCAACCAGAAACTTTTATCCCTTGTTTCTTGAGTTCCAAGGTTAACTGGGTGACCACAGGATCAGGTAGAGAACCGAACAGCACCAGGGGAGGATGATCTACATACTCGGATTCTTCTTGAGCGACTTCTTCTTTCTTTTTGCCAAAGTTGAGCAGCTTTTGAATCGCATTACCTTCATTTTTATCAGTTGCTGCTGGTGGTGCTTGAGTGGGACAACGATTAGCCATAGATGCTAATACGGTATCTTCCCCTTGGGTAAAGGCATAATCTAAACCATTAGCACGGGCGACAACAATAGGAATACCAATTTCTGATTCTAACTTGGGTGCTAAACCTTCTAAATCTGTTTTAATAATTTCCGTAGTGCAAGTACCAATCCAGACAATTACACTAGGATTGCGATCGCGCTTAATTTGCAAACACAACCGCTTTAACTCTTCATAATCATTCAGTTGTGCGGAAATATCCCCCTCTTCTAATTCTGCCATGGCATAGCGAGGTTCAGCAAAGATCATCACCCCCATGGCATTTTGCAAGAAATACCCACAAGTCTTAGTACCAATCACCAGAAAGAAGCTATCTTCAATTTTCTGGTATAACCAAGCCACACAACTAATGGGACAGAAGGTGTGGTAATTGCCAGTTTCGCACTCAAATTTTAAAGTGTCTGGTTGTTGAGCGATAGTCATTTGTATTTTTCTCCCCTTAGTATTTAATAGCAGATGAATATAGGGCGGGCATGGGGGGATGATACTTCCCCCTGAGTACCCCCTTTTGTGTTATAATCAGCCAATTGTCGGTACTTGATATTCAACAAAAACGGTAACAATTAAGGTTTAGGGAACAGACGCGCAAACTCTGATTCATCAAAAACATCCTCTGAGAGTTCTTCCCCACTTTTTTCTAATCCGCTTTCTTCCCCCCAGACATCTGATAGTATGTCTTTTGTCTGGGAATCATCCAGGATTTCTTGAGATCCAGGTGTTGTTGCAAAGGAAATCCCACCAAAATCATCAGCTTTCATGCTGGGTGATGATTTAGACCCAGTTTTCAAGTTATTTTGTCCTTTCTGAGATGCGCCCCTCACGTGATTGAGATGAACATCATCTTTCCGGTTTTGATTCACATTCCGCATCTGTTCTGTGGGATTGGGGCGATAACCCAGAGCAATATCGGGGTCAAAATCCAACTCCAGCACCTCAATGAGAGTATCAGCGTCAGGATTCAGTTTGGAAAAAGGCATCATCAGCTGTGCTAATTGGGGTTCTAGAGCATTGACAACACCCAAGATGAGGTATGAACTGGGTCGCTTTCCGCCATCTGGAGTAGAAACCGACTCGGTTATCATATGCAAAACAATCCACTCACGGTTTGTCTCAAAGAATTCTAACCACTTTTGTCTGATTTCATCTGTAAAGCTATTAAAGAAAGCCATATTTTTCCTCATCCTGGAACTTGATGATGTTATACAATCATCAAGTCTAGTTCTTCTTCCAAATTCGTCACCTGTGGTTTAGCTGGATTTAGATAAAAATCAGACAACAAAGAGAACAATTCCCGATCTTGAGCATCTTTCGGCACAACACCCTCTGGACGTGCCAGAATCTGGTCAGCGATATTCAGGTAGTAATCGCAAACGTAGCTCAGAGAAGGGTCATTTTCCGCCATTTCAAATAAAGTTTTACCCTTAACACGAGAAACACGAATATCTTCAATTAAAGGTAACACTTCTAACACCGGCATAGGCACTGCTTCTATATATTTCTCGATTAAGTCCCGCTTAGAGGTGCGATTACCAATTAAACCCGCTAAACGCAGGGGATGAGTGCGGGCTTTTTCCCTCACTGAGGCTGCAATGCGATTGGCAGCGAACAGGGCATCAAAGCCATTATCAGTCACAATCATACAATAATCTGCATAGTTGAGTGGCGCAGCAAAACCACCACATACAACGTCACCCAGCACATCAAACAGAATTACATCGTACTCATCAAAGGCGTTGAGTTCTTTCAGTAATTTTACTGTCTCTCCCACTACGTAACCGCCACATCCAGCACCAGCAGGCGGTCCACCAGCTTCTACACAATCTACACCACCATAGCCTTGATAAATTACATCTTCTGGCCAAACATCTTCATAGTGGTAATCCTTTTCTTGGAGAGTATCAATAATTGTGGGAATTAAAAACCCTGTGAGTGTAAAGGTGCTGTCGTGTTTGGGGTCACAACCGATTTGCAGAACCCTTTTACCCCGTTTGGCTAAGGCGACGGATATATTACAGCTAGTTGTAGATTTACCAATACCACCTTTTCCGTAAACTGCTAGTTTCACTGTTATTTACCTCTAATAATTTTTTATCAAACTCCTGGCTGAAGCTTTTACCTTTACCTAGCCGGGGGATGTCTGAGCTATGTGATTTTGATTATTGACGATATTCCACAGAAAAGAAAGGGGGTGCAAATATGAAAAAAGTATCTATAAGATGTTTTCAGCATTAAAACAGATTATTTAGGAATTTTTTCGGCTTTCAATCTTTTAATTAGCTTTAAAAGCTCATAAATTACTGTTTTTTACCCACTTTTTATAAAAGAGTTACAAAAGACAAAAATAACTATATGTACTTTTGTATATAGTTTTTATGGCGGAAAACTAACATCAGCCACACTGATCCCCTGGGAAAGGGGCTGAGTTTGAAACCTCAATAGACAGATTAGCTATGCAATCCTCAAGGGGTATATTCACAAATACAGAACACTGGGAAGAATATCTCAACTATGCTTTTCATCCCTTAGTGATTGGTTTGTAATAAATTATTAATTTTAGGTTTTAGCTGATATTTAGGTTTCTCGTGCTTCAATTTCCTGTAAAGATTGCCAGCCAGCTTTCCACTGAGAGTTATCTTGTAACAATTTTGCGTTTAACCAAAAGCGGACATTGGGGTCACAAGCTGCAACCATTTCGGCATATACCCACTTACTCTGATTTTTCCGGTTAACGACCTGGAAGTGTCGCCAACCATCTATTTTTTTCTGTGCTGTCCACTTAGAACCCACTAGGTGAGGAAATTTTTCTTTTTTACGCATTGAACACACCGAACACACCGAAACACACCGAACTTGGTGTATACTTCATTAGCCTCGGAAAGGCCATAACACCATATCAATAATTATACAATAAACACTAAGAAACTTGTTTTAACACCAATGGGAATTAATCTGAATTCCTCGTTTTGCCATTGATTGTATAAATAAATCTGTTGGTAGTGCTGCTTCTACAGGTGAAACCCCAGGTTTTTTCAGCTTCCCTGCTAATAATAATTCTGCAATGCTACCAGCACCACAGCCAGAAGCTACGGCGGTATTTTCATGTACTACGGTAGAACGGTAAACACCGATTTCACCATTTTTTTCACCTGTGACTTCTGAACGCACTGCTACCCCAATTCCACTAAAATTATTAGTGAAATCTGTCATTAAATGACTCACACGGGCTAAAAATTCAATCATGTAACGACGCTGCATTAACCACTTGGGTAATATATGGGCTGCTGTCCAGGTGAGGTGGTTGTAAAAGTCGGGAATCGAGCCAAATTTGGTAACTACGGTTTTAACTGATGGGAAGGCTTGGGGTATTGTAAAGGTTTCTGGCATATCAAACCAGTAAACCCCATGGAGTCTATAGGGAGCGGGAAAATCAACTACTTCTCTTTGACTGTAAGGCTCGATTATTTGCCATTTTCTATCTATCCAGGCCTCAAAAGGATATTGCAACCCTAAAAATGTGGTGCGCATGACTGTGATTCCCGCGCCTCCAGAACCACATACTAAGTAACTTAAATGTATTTCTTCTGGTTGGTCAAATTGCTCCGCACACTGACGCACCATGCTATTAGAGATACCAGGGAAAATTCCCGTATTAACAATTGCCGTCACACCCGCTGCAACAGCTTGTTGATGATAATTTAGCGCCTTGGTAGTATAAGAACGATGGTCACTGACATCTATATAGTTTACCCCTTCTTGAATACAAATTTTGAGAACATTAGCATCTCGGTAGTGAAACGGTCCCGCACAATGGATAACTAAATTAGAATTAGCGATCGCCTCTCTCAATTTCTCAACTTCTGCCAAGTCTAACACCAAAAACTGAACATTTTCACCCAAAGACAACTGAGAATTACTGTGTGTTTCCGGTGAACGCCCAGTAATGGTAATTTCTGCACGGGTGTGGGTAGCTATATCTAGAGCAACATGGCTACCAATCCGCCCTCTTCCACCCAAAATCAAAACGCGATCTTTCATTACTCCAATATAGGCAACACCAATTACTATTTATTGCACCAGTTTTTGGCCTGATTTGTCATCCGTTGTCAGTATGAATTTAATCTGAATGCAGAGTAACTGCAACCCAAAGCCGCCAAAGCTTTACCAGGGTAGGGTTAGAGAGGGTAAACTAAATTGACAGCTTCACAAAAAATTAGTGTGAATCATAACTTGAGTCTTTAATATGATCTGATGCTGGAGAGAGACGTTTTACTAGTTGTATAGAATTACTATCGAATGTAAATACAAGATTCCACTGCGGTATTACTGAGGGTATCATAGCCAATTAAAAATTGAGAATACTGCCAGATTTTGTATTGATTTCATGGAATTACCGGGCTATTTAACAATTTTGCTGCTGTAAACGCAGGAGATCCAAATGAAAGCAAACAAGAATGTAAGTTTCTTCAAAATGCTTGTTAACCTTGTGGGAGTAGCTGGTATCAGTGCTTTGGTCAGTGTTCCCGCATTTGCATTCACCAATTTAAACACATCTACAACTGGTACCTTACACTCCCAAGTACAACCACCAACAGATGATACTAGCACTGAAACACCAGAACAACGACAAGAACGAGAAAGACGAGAACAACAAGAAACAGAAAGACAACAACAACAACAACAAGAACCACAACAACAACAACAAGAACCACAAACTTAGGAAATTTCTCACTAACAGAAAATGATTTACACCCACAGAATATATTTTTTTTGAGTTTTATAATATATTCTGTGGCTTTTTGCAGTCCAATGATTTATCTACCTGACTTAAAGCAATTAAATCAATCTTGATAACTTTAATTATCAGACTGAGAAATGAGGAAAATATGGTTAATCAAAATCATAAATATGCAGTGGGAGTATTTACCAAACATCAACAAGTAGAAGCAGCAATCAATCAACTGAAAACATCAGACTTCCCCATAGAGCAAATTTCTATCATTGCTAAAGATGTAGAATCAGAAAAGCCCTTGGGTGAGGCGCAGGTCAGCGATCGCATTGGTGAGCAAAATGTTAATGTTACCAAGCCAGTGGGGGAAACACTGACCGCTACTACCTGGGGTAGTCTGTTAGTTGGTTTGAGTAGTTTGGCTATTCCCAGTTTAGGAGTGTTATTAGCCGCTGGTTCCGTCGGTGTAGCTTTAATTGCTAGTATGGCGGGTGTAGCCGTGGGAGCAGTCGCAAATCAAAATTTAGTCCAGGCCTTGACTGATTTAGGTATACCCGAAAACCAAGCCAGAGTTTATAGCGATCGCCTGCAGCAGAGTGATTATTTACTCATCCTCAATGGCACAGATAAACAGATTCATAGTGCTGAAACCATTTTACAAAATCAAGGTATTAAAAATTGGGGTATATATAGTTAATTTTAGTTAATTCTTCTGATATCTCCTTACCAATTAACTATATTTATCAAGGTCATATGATGAATTTATTACCCGACAACTCAGGAAAGAAAATTACTCATCTCATCGCAACTATGGGGTTTACTAGTGCGATCGCGATCACCGGATATGATCAGATTCATCAAGAAGCGATCGCCCACACAACATTTAGTCAATATACTATACTAGAGGCTCAAACTGCACAGATCAGTCAAATCGACATGATGTATGTGCAAGAAGCATTTCAAGCGGGAATCGGAGAACTGGAACTAGCAAACCTAGCTTTGGAAACATCAAAAAACGAAAATATCAAACAATATGCTCAACAAATGATTCAAGACCATACACGTTTGAATCAGGAATTAATGCAATTAGCTCAACAAAAGGGAATGAATCCACCCACTAATATTAGTCCCAAATATCAAGCCTTAAAAACACAACTATCAAAACTGTCTGGTGTCAACTTCGACCAAGCATACATCAATGAAGCTGGCATTAATGGACACATGGAAAATTTAGTTATGCATACTCGTCAGATCCAACTAGGTCAAGATCCAGACCTACAAGCCTTTGCGGCTAAAAATTTTCCCATTCTAGAGGCACACTTGCAATTAGTGGAATTTATATTAATGGTTAAGATCCCCGACTTCTCACATCATCACACATAATCTAGAATAACTTAACTAGAAGTAAAGATCGACCGGGGGTTAGAAACCCCCGTCTAATAGCTAAAGTCAGATAAATCTGACTAGAAAATCATGTATGTGATCATAGTCTAGACCGCCAATAAACCTTTGCGTACCTTTGCGCCAACCTTTGCGCCCTTTGCGTTTAACAACA
>NZ_JANQDG010000085.1:0-2984 GCF_029891665.1 Anabaenopsis sp. FSS-46
CACAGTTACCCGCACAGGAAATACCACAGGTATCAGCACTGCTAATTGGGCGGTGACGGGTACCGGAAGCAACCCCGCTAACGCCGCGGACTTTGGCGCATCCCTCCCCACGGGTACGGTCACCTTTGCACCAGGGATTACATCTCAACTAATTACAGTCAATGTCAGTGGTGACACGGAAATAGAACTAGAAGAAACCTTTACTGTTACCCTATCTAACCCCAGTAACGCTACTATTACTACTGCTACTGCTACGGGGACTATTCAAAATGATGATAAACCACCGGTGCAGGGCGATCGCCAACAAATTACATCATTAGATAATTTAATGGTCTTTCCGGGTGGTAATGTATCTATTCCCCTGTTCTATAACACCTCTACTGGTGATAATACCCTGACTGGTCTTAGTCTGCGGCTGCATTATAACTCTAATGAACTGGCATTCCAAAATGCAGACAACCTCTTCAGTAATAATCTATTTGTTCCCCTATCAGACCGAGATGATAGTAGTGACTTTGACAACGACCCGAATACTAACAAGTTTATCCAATTTGGGTATGCTGAGTTTGCTGGTAACTGGCCTAACCAAACCCTACCGTTAAAGTTAGGAGATTTTAACTTTAGCACCACTGGTAACTTTGCTGGAACTCAACTTAATTTTACTTCCGATAATTTAGCCCCTGATTATAACCTAGAAGCAGACCCGATTTTAGTCAGTAAGCAGGAGTGGAATTTTGATATTGACGGGAATGGAGAAATCAAAGCCCTTTCCGATGGCATTATGATAATACGCCATCTGTTTGGTTCTGCTGCTTTCCCTGGTGAAAAATTAACTGAAGCTGCGATCGCTTCTAACGCTACTCGCAACCTAGGAGAAATTCAAGCCTACTTACAACAAGGAGTAGATAACAAATATCTAGATATTGACGGGAATGAAGAAATCAAAGCCCTTTCCGATGGCATTATGATAGTACGCCATCTGTTTGGTTCTACTGCTTTCCCCAGTGAGAGATTAATTGAAGGTGCGATCGCCTCTGATGCTACCAGGGATTTAACCCAGATACAAGCATATTTAACTCAGTTTAGCACCGTAATATAGATGACGGTTGACCGGTGACCGTTACTCATATCCCCGACTTCTGACTATAGCAACCGCCAAGGTGGTTGCTATAAGATATAGCAACGGACATATTGGTTAGGACATCATCATTATGGTTTTAAGGGAACAGGGAACAGGGAATAGGGGATAGGGAATAGTGAATAGTGAATGTCCTAATTACCTTGGCGGTTGCTATATCTTTAGCTTGATTGATTAAGTCTACAGTTTAAAGGTCTAAAACTTTACAGTGCCACAAAACACAAGATCCACGACTTCTCTAAGAAGTCGGGGATTTTTCCCACTCGAACAGTGATAAAAATTACGGCTGAAAACTTATCAAACAACATCTAATGTCTATAAGTTTTTCTTGTCTGTTCTGCTATGATCTTAAGTTAGTTCTATAAGATGTCTAAAACTATGAAGTGGCGAGTCATACTTGAACCCGATCCAGAGACGAGGGAATGGGCAATTTGGTGTCCAGAGTTGCCTGGATGCACATCTGCTGGTATGACACAAGAGGAGGCTCTTAACAATATACGGGAAGCCATTGAGCTTTATTTGCAGCCTGATACCATTGAACTTTTACCTGGAGCATTAATCTGCGAGGTTATAGTCGGATGACTCGGCTCAGGAGAATGAATGCTGACGAGGTTGAGCGCATATTACGCAAGTATGGCTTTGAACTGATCTCTCAGAAAGGTAGTCATAAGAAATGGCGTGGCGGATATCAGGATGCTCAGGTTATTGTGCCTTATCATCGAGGGCGAGATTTACCTACTGGAACATTACGTAACATTATGATTACAGCTATGATCCCAGAGGAAGAATGGAAATCTCCATAAACTTTTCTGGCTCTCCCAGACTAGATATAGCAGGGAGCAGGGGGAAGCCTTGAAACGCTTGAATTTCAATAACATTGCCTAACTCTTCCCCAGATAAAATAGGTTCTATAATTCCTTTTACCCTATCTTCCCGCAGTCGCTCGGCTAAACTATCTAAATGGGTGTCCTGCCTTTGAATTAAGATATCTTTGGCTTGATTGATTAAGTCTACAGTGATGGGAATATTTACATCTTCCGCTAAATATTCCGTAACCTGACGGGCGATCGCATTAACTAACCAAGGTTGACCCTGTGTTAAATAGTAAGCGTGGTTAATAGCTTCGGCGGTAAATATTTGCCCTGTGGCTTGAGTGTGTTTTTCGTATAATTTAGCAACATCTTCTAAAGTAAAATTACTTAAAGTCAGAGAGCGCACCTTGATATTAAAGGGACTAGAAATATTTAACCTATCGCTACCACCGGAAGCTACCTTATAATCACGTACATCCCGCATCCCAATTAACGCTACGCATTGGGGGAAACCTTGGGGGCGATTGGGATAACCAGAGCGTAATTGGCGCAATACAGAAATTAAAGTTTCATCACTTAAAGCGTCAATTTCATCTAAGAATACCACCAGGGGTAAGGGTGAATCAGTTGCCCAAGTGCTTAAAAATGTGCCAATTTGGGAACCAGTACCCACTTCTGGCCATGTAGTGGGCTGTAGATTAGTTGGTAGGCGAAATTTAACCGACTGTTTCCACTCATCTAAAATTGCTCTTTCAGCAGTTCCAGGATCATGGGGAAATACTGCACCCACTTCTAAGGATAGTAACACGGCGGTATATTTACCACTGGCTGTTAACTCCTGTGCTAGGGTAAGCATGGCAGTAGTTTTACCGGTTTGTCTGGGTGCATGGATCACAAAGTAATTCTCTTGCTCAATCAGGCGTTTTAATTGGGGTAATCGTTCACTGGTGGGTAAAGTATAGTGGATATTTGGCTTACAAGGGCCAGCGGTGTTAAACCATTTAGTCATAAAAGTTTAAGTATAGGTTGATTTG
>NZ_JANQDG010000086.1:0-8821 GCF_029891665.1 Anabaenopsis sp. FSS-46
AGTTGTGGTCATTCAATGGATAGGGATTTAAACGCAGCAATTAACTTATCGAGGTTGGCTAAACCTTGAAAGCTTACTGAGGGATAACCGCTCCCATGCTCCCCTTGAAGTAAGAAATAAATGTCTAGACTTGTCTAGGATTTATATAGCAGACCTGAAAACTTTAGAAATTCAAAATATCCAATGATTGAGCAATTTCTAAATCTGAAATTCTAGCACGAGCATCTTTAAGGGATTCTAGTTGACCTTCTCGCCTATAAATATCTGCTGCTTTAGAAAAATCATCAATTGCTAGTTGTTCCTCTCCTAGGTGAGAATAAACATTACCACGGTTATAATAGGCATGAGCATAATTACAATTAATCTTAATGATATAAGTATAATCCTCAATTGCTCCCTCGTAATCTCCTAGATCATAGCGAGCATGACCACGGTTATAATAAGCATCTACATAATTAGGATTAATCTGTATAGCCTGAGTATAGTCGGCAATTGCTCCTTGATAATCTTCTAAATCGGCACGAGCGTTACCACGATTTTTGTAAGCAACTGCATTTTGGGGGTTAATTTTTATTGCCTGAGATAGTCCTTGGTGATATTCTATGAAATAACGTGCAATTCCCTGGTTTTTATAGGCATCTGCATAATCGGGGTTAATTTTTATTGCTTGAGTGTAATCCTCTATTGCTCCCTGATTATCTCCGATTTGAGAACGAGCTTCAGCACGATTTTTATAAGCTAGGGCAATATGAGGATTAATTCTGATAGCTTGAGTATAATCCTCGATTGCCTCTGGATAATTTCCTAGTTGATAATGGGCTAAACCTCTTTTATGGTAAACTTTATGATCATGAAAGTTTAGCTGGATTGCTTGGGAAAAATTGACATTGGCTGCTGGGTACTCTCCTAACTGATAGTAAGTTAAACCTAATTTGTAATAACTTTCGGCATCAGCTTTTATGTGTAATCCTTGTTTATAGTAATTAATTGCTGCTTGGTATTCCCCGGTATGAAAATACTCATCACCTAGTTTAATATAATTGTGATTGGAATCTTGATTGATAGATTTTAATTGATTGAAATTACCTGAATTGCCTGGCAATTCTGATGAGTATGTGTATTGATAATTATCAGATGTTGTTAACTGTTGTAGATAGCAGAATAAACCACCTGCATATAATAACTGGTTGATGCCGAAAGAAATTTTACCAGTTTTTAACTTAATCATTTTGGTTGGGAGAAATCCAGCTAAAAACAGGTGATACTCTGGTTGTGCTTCGTTGACATCCTCTTGAATTAAAACGCAAACTATAACTGTATTTTTGGCAACTTCTTGAGAAGTAACTGACCATCTAACCTGACTAATAATACCATGACGTGACTTGACCTCAACGCCGATTTTTGAATCAGAATTTAAAGTAAAATCAACATTACCATCACCGCCGAATCGGGTTTCATAATCGACTTCTGTAATCAAATCAGCTAAACGTTCTTTAACAACTTCTTCCCCTAGTTTTCCCTTAAGATTGTTAATAAAAACGTCACGCACGGGGGAAGTGCGTTTATATTTTTCAGCCATCAACCAGCAAAATTCTCGTAATATCTTTAATCTTTCTCCGGAGATGACAGTTAATTCACTATATTGACCTGCTATTTGACAATGAAGTAAACAACCCGATGTTAACCTGCTAATAAAGTCGGACTGTAGCGATCGCAGGAGTGTAATCCAATCCATGTATCATTCTGCGCATCTGGTGATGAAATTATTGTAGGAAAATTTAGAACCAAAGTAAACCTCTGAGGGAAAAGTGCTGAGTGTTCAGCACTTTTATGGATAAGTTTTAATAAGTCATGTCCCAGGGACGTGTTTTTTGTTGTAACCAATCCTCACCCAACTGGATAGTAATATCAGAATCAATAATACCAGTGCTTTCTATGCGTACTTCCCCAAATCCCAAAGTATCGCGAATTAACTGTGCATTTTCAATATCTCCTTGCTGGGCGATGATATTGGTCACCTTCAGGGATTCCCGCCAAGGTGCGGATATATAAACGCGGCGATATCCGAATTGTTCTAAATCTCGGACTACAGAAATCAGTTGCGAGCGATCGCTACCTGTGCTATCTTGAATATAAACTCGCAAAGAATGATAATCAACGGCTTGGGCTTCACGAGTTAATTCGACACCAAAATGTTGATACATCATTCTAGAAATACCAGTTTCGTCTGGTATCCAATAGCTGGCCAGATATTCACCGGGTTGGCTAAAGCGACCTGGTAACATGAACATATGCATATTAGAACGGTTGACTCGCACGCCAAAGCCTGCTAGTGCTAATAATTCTTCAATTGTTAAATTGGTATCGATATTTTCTTTGACCAGATTGAGAATTTGGGGTAATTGGGTTAATGTTACAGGGTTAAGAGTCTGGTCTATCAAAGCTCTGATGACCGTTTGTTGACGCTGAACCCGGCCAATATCTCCGAGTTCGTCATGGCGAAAGCGTAATAGCTGCAAAGCCTGATCACCGTCAAGATGCTGTTCACCTGCCTTTAAATTAATATATAGGCGTTGAGAGTCATCTTGGTATCGCAAATCCTTGGGAACGTTGACTGTGACTCCACCCAAAGCATCGATCAGTTTACCAACACCCAGAACATTAATACGGATATAGCGGTCAATTGTTATATCACCCAGGAGTTGACTAACACTTCGAGCGGTTAAAGCTGGGCCCCCATCAACATTAGCAGCATTGAGTTTTTTCTCTCCATACCCAATTACTTCTGTACGAGTGTCTCTGGGGATTGAGAGCATAGCTATTCTTTTTGTAGCTGGATCAAATTTGATCAAGATCATGACATCAGCTAGCCCATCAAAAGAATTTACCTGGGGTTCATAGCCCAGATGCTGCAATTGGGCTGGAGGATTAATTAAATCCGATGGGAGGACGCTCATCCCCATCACTAACAGATTCACAGGGCGAGTTAATTCCGAGAATCGTAACCCACCGCCAGAAATGCGATCTGTATCAAAAACCGCTTCTTCTTGGGGGCTTAACTGTGCTTGCTGCAATGGGCTACTAGTAAGGGAAACCGCTAACATCGCCCCTACTGTTGCTGAGACCATAGCAATACCACTCATACCCAGCCAGAACAACACCCAACCTCGAGATTTAGGGCTGTGGGAATTTGGTTTTTTTGATTTGATCGCCTTGGCTAATTGCTTTTGTTTTGCCGAAGTTCTTTGACTGGTCACAGACTTCCTCACACTTACTGATCATTAAACTCTGTAAATTTTCTGACTAATTAATATGCAACGAAACTAACTCATATAAATACCTACTACCTGGTCAACTCAGTCAACAAACCTACGGACAGGGATAGCGGTGTTCAGCGCTGGGAAATGCTACTTTTGTAATAGATATAATCCCAGTCAGTAACTTTCCTTATATATATTAGTCCCTGGCCTACCTAATTCATAATGTCTTGACCTTACCCAAAGACTAAACAAATAGTTTAGGAATGTGTCCGCACCCGGAGAGCATTCTCAATGGAATTAGTACCGCAAAGCACAAGTCAAAAGTTCAAAGGTTTTTATTTTAGGACTTTCGACTTTTTTTAAATGGTATACCTATTTACGCTGTGCCGAACTAATTCAACAGGTAAGATTTGCTTCTTAGCCCCTCAGTTCCGTGAGGGTTGAATTATTGACATAACTTAACGTTTAATTAACCGTACTAAGTTGTGATGGTTGTGTTAACAAGAACACTTATAGGATTTCTCATTTTTTGGTGGCTAATCCGGAGATAATTAATTGAAGTATGACAACAATCAGTTAGTTTGACCAGACCTGATCAGAGATCATCTGCAATTGGCGAAAAAATCAGTGAAAATACTCGTCAAATGTGGGCTTCATAGCAGGAATGAAGAGGATTGCTTGCCCAATAGTGGGTCAGCAAAACTACTGAACCCTGATTCCCGGTAAAATGTTCGCTGTATGACCTGAACGGTCTTGTAGGGGTAGATGTATATTGATTTTACTGGGAATTCTGAATTGGTTCAAGATTTTTCAGAAGATTGAGTCTGATCCTAAACTAGAGAGATGAAATGCGATGATGTAGTTAGAGATAATAAGCTATAGAAAAAGATTTGATTTAGTTCTATCCCGCAATCGGCTAAAGATGCAGACACGCAAGCTACTCAACTGGTGGCAGACATTTACACCTATAACGCGCCTGGGGGCGATCGCGTTATGCGCCCCACTTTTGGTTCTCAATGGTTGGGCGATTTCGGCAATTTTCCATTATTTCCACTCCCTCATCGTGATTTTGGTGGGAGCCTCAGTACTAGCATTTCTGCTCAACTATCCCGTGAGCTGGATGGAGCGTCAAGGTGCTAGGCGAGAACAAGTTGCTATTTTAGTTTTTTTGTTAGCCTTATCGGTACTATTGGCCCTGGGTGTTACCCTGTTTCCCCTAGCTCTCACCCAAGCCCAGCAATTAGTGGCGCGATTACCAGAGTTAATCGACTCTGGACGTTCTCAGTTGATGATGTTAAATGAGAAAGCAGAAACCCTGAATTTACCAATTAATCTTGATGCTCTTGTTGTCCAAATTAATGATCGCGTTAAGAGTCAATTACAACAAATCGCCGGACAAGTGTTAAATCTAGCTGTGGTGACATTCACTAGCCTGCTAGATTTTCTCTTAACCATGGTTTTGACTTTTTATCTTTTGCAGCATGGCGGTGAACTTTGGCAGAGTTTAGTAGAATGGCTACCTACCAAGTTTCGCGAACCTTTCTCTAAAACAGTACGCCTGAGTTTTCAGAACTTTTTTATCACCCAACTGATTTTATCTACCTGTATGGCATCAGCCCTAATTCCCACGTTTTTGTGGCTAAAAGTGCCATTTGGGTTGTTGTTTGGCTTAACTATTGGCATCATGGCTCTTGTGCCCTTTGGTGGTTCGGTGGGGATAGCCCTGACTACTTCCCTAGTAGCCCTGCAAGATTTTTCTATGGGAATCAAGGTGGTCATCGCTGCGGTAATTGTGCAGCAAATTTTGGAGAACTTAATTGCACCCCGGATTTTAGGTAGTTTTACTGGCTTAAACCCAGTTTGGGTACTGATTTCTGTGCTTACAGGAGCGAGAGTTGGTGGACTTTTAGGGGTAATTGTGGCAGTACCAACGGCTGTAATTATTAAGACGGCTTTAACAGCCCTGCGCCCCCAGGGTTTAAACGGTGAAATCGAAGAGAAAGCTGCACACGTTCTGACAGAAAAATCACTAACACCTGAAACTAACAATGCTCTGGGTGTTTCCGAACCGACATTACCGTAGTGGTGAGGAGTGTTTTATATGTTTACTGAGGGTCAGTAATGACACCCATAAACAAAATGCTCCCGGTTTGATGATCTCGAATAGCACAGAAAAAGGGACGGTCAACAATCATGCGAAAAGGTTCCGGTTTTTCTCTAAAAGCTGTTGCTACCATTCCTACTGATGTGGCGGCGCTGGCTTCTGTACCTTCTTCGTTGACTTCGACAAATGTTTTATGTTTGACCTGACTAATTTTGACATTATTACCTATACCGGAAAAGTTGGCTTGATTGCTAAAAGCTTCTGACATCCCTAAGGCTTTGAGCGCATCATTGAGTGTTACATCATAATCTGTTTTGAAGCGGGGTAAGCGAATAAATCCATCCCGGTTTCTTAACTGAGAAATCAATTTTTCCCAGTTGTCAAAATTCAAGTTTTCATAAAAGTTTGGGAGGTCAGATTCCTGCTTGGGTAAGAAGATATAAAAGCTGATTTTGCCATCTTCGCCATAAGGTAAACTCACCGCCTGAAACTGGTCGTTTTCATAGTATTTATATTCCCCTGTTTGCGACATCATCGGGTGTTGCTTCTGTTCACCAGATATTAATCTAAAAGGATGTTTGGCAGTTTGTGATTTATCAAACTTACTACTCCATTGCCCTTTAAAATATATGGCATTAATCAGAAACAATACCTGCTCAGGTGGAATTTGCTCGACTATTTTGGTGATTTTTCCCCGGGTACTGTCTTCAACCCACTTATTGATAGTATTGGCAGATGCGCCATCTTCAAAGTCTAATTTTTTGACCGGGGCTTTGTATAGGTCTTGGATACTTTGGATAAAATTCGGCTGCAATGTAGCTTGTTGATTTGCCCATAGTGAGTTAGCAATAGTCAGTTGCACTTGGGGATCAGGATTTTCTAGTAACCCTTTTAATGTGGCGTAGGCTGAGTTAATTTCTGGTAGACTCATGCCCTGTAATTCTAGGGTTTTAGCCATTTCCTGTTGAGTGGAACCACTGGCACCATTATATGCCATGGACAGGGCGATCGCTATACTTGAAGGTGATAGAAAAATGTTATCTTCACTACTGTTTTTTTGCAAAATTTGGGAAAACAGTTTGAAGCCAAATCTATTATTAGCATCTACAAGTTTCTGATCAGAGATTAATATTTTTTTGGGTAAGGGAGTCTCGGAATAATGTAGATCAGATTGGGTCAGGGAATTTGTACTACCACTTACTTGAGAACAACCCAAGACACTGAACAGGACAACACTAGCTGCCGCCAAAACGTAACGTCTCCCTAGACTTACACCATAACGTCTTTGTAGGAATGTTGTTGCCACACCACTTAGTTTTTGCCGATTCATTCTGCCACCTAGTTTACCCAACGTTTTTCGCAGTCGATCTAAAATTGAGGCTCAATTATGTTCCGATTGCTTACTATTGCATTTAGAACCATCAAAACTACAGACGGTTACAGTTTTAGTAACAGTCAAGGGAATAGGGAATGGACATCTGCCTTTTTTCATAAAGTCCACAGAGGAACACAGATATTAAGTGTATTATTATACTGTTTAAGCTGGGTTATTCAAATGATGAGCAGCAATAAATGGCTGAGTTAGAAAAAGTACTTCTGGCTAATTTTTTTGTATATGTTCTTGATCCTTAGTTTGAGTAACCGAGTTTTTGATAAGTCTTTGATATTGGGTGAAAAATTAATTTTGTTGTCAAAGAATTCGTTTAATTCTTGCAAAATAATTTGAAATCTTCTGATAATATTTTCCCTGCGATATTCGGCAAAAAATTCTTCAGATAATTTGATAGTTTGTGATGATTTCAGGCAATTTATAACGCGTTGCAGGTCATACTCTTGGGAGTAGCCTGCGATTTTATAGCAATTAAACCCAGGGTCTAAATAATCGGACAGTCCACCGTTGATACTGGAAAATACCTGACAGCCACAGGCAAGAGCTTCCATGGGTTGTAGTCCGAACCCTTCACTAACGAACTGTTGGGCCCAATATTCGGCAGAGTCATACAGGTAAATCTTTGTCTGGTTAAATAGACCGGGTAAGTCTTCTACATAAGAGTCAACTAATTTTAGGTTACACTGTTTCTGCAAAGCGGGGATCAATTCTTCCATTAAATACTCAGAAGATTTTCGGGCTTGAACTAAAACATCAATGTCCCGCTCTAAATGTAAATTTTGAAATTCATTACTAATTTGATTGGGCAAATAATAAATTAAAGAATTAGGGGACTTTTGCCCCCAATATCCCATAGTGTTGCGGCTGACTGTGATGATGGGAATACTAGGGGGTAGGCAAAACTTGTAACCGGCACTATGGGCATGGTAGATAACGTTATATTGCTTGAGTTTTTTGGCTAGCTGGGGTACATCAAATCCCCAGCTAATGACAAAAATAGCCTGATCTAAATTTTTTTGGGTGAGCAGATCATCGATAAACAGTTGGTCTGTTTCTCTTTGGCGATAAGTGACGACATCAGCGCTACAGATTTGCTGGGCTAGCTGAACTGTTTTTAATTCTGCCCAAAGTCCACCACAGGCAAATTTGCCATAAGTACCGGGAACTAAGAAGTAAAGCTTTCTCATGATTAATTGTTTATTCTCGCCAGCTGACTTTGACAAAATGTCCCGGTCTTCCCCAAAGGTCACGAGTCAGGGTAATATTTTCAATTGTGAGGTTAAAGGGGATGGCGGTGGTGAGATAGCGCTGTGCTATGGAACCTAAATCAGGTGCAAGTTCTGCTGCTGTGGTGGCGGCGAGTCCTAAACCGATTAATTGCTCAATGGGTCGCAATGGTAGTAATAGATTAACACCCACAGCTAGGCTGGCTGTCAACAGCATTGCTACTGATGCATTGGTGCCACAACGGGGATGGACGGCTAAATCCCATTCACCATTAATCAGACGATTTAAGCCGAGCGTGACCGCCCGGCGCAAATCACTGATATTCACCTCACCATAAAGGTAAAATCCTTGTTCTGTAGAAAGCCCGCCTAAGAGTTCGTTGTCTACTTGTACTTTTTTTGGTCTGGTTTGAGCTTCACTCAGAACCCAAACAGTAGCATGTTCTAGGGCGTGAACTTGTCGTAGCAGGATTATTTCTTTTAATCCTGGGATGAATGATAGCTGTCTGAGTAAGTCAGCATCTTGTGTTGGTTGGGGGGCGGTAAAGTCAAAACTAAAGAAATCAAAGGTAGGTGAACCACCTGGAACAGAAGCTGAAGTATGCATCAAAAGACTGCTCTCCTAGCTGATGGAGCAATATAGATTTTTTAAATGTAACCGATACTTTTTTGCTAATATTCACTAACAAATACACTCTTGAAGAGAGGGCGTATCAACCAATGCACGTAGGAAAATCCCCCGCGCACCATTTATGTCCCGGCTCATTACCCGCCCATCAGATGGAGACTTAACGAACTTAGCACCACCAAGGTTGGGGATGATTTCACCAGTCCAACTGAC
>NZ_JANQDG010000087.1:0-12765 GCF_029891665.1 Anabaenopsis sp. FSS-46
AGTTGTGGTCATTCAATGGATAGGGATTTAAACGCAGCAATTAACTTATCGAGGTTGGCTAAACCTTGAAAGCTTACTGAGGGATAACCGCTCCCATGCTCCCATTGAAGTAAGAAATAAATGTCTAGACTTGTCTAGGATTTATATAGCAGTGTAACCTGAAATAACCAAGTAATGATATTAGTATCTTTGACACTGATACATAAGAAAAGTTAAATTATGAGGGGAATGTAAATTTTTGTAAAATAGTATTGCTATTTAGTACTTTAATTCTTGCCTGAGTTGAGCAGGAGAGTAGCAACAGTATGGTTAACATGATATATAGTATTTTATGACAGTATTTTCTCTGCAAGCTCCCTTTATTCCCACAGGAGATCAACCACGGGCGATCGCCCAACTGAGCGCCAGTATTGCAGCTGGTAACCGTTACCAAACTTTACTGGGGGCTACAGGTACAGGTAAGACGTTTTCCATAGCCGCAGTGATTGAAAAAGTGGGTAAGCCCACCTTACTACTAGCTCATAATAAAACCCTGGCGGCACAACTGTGTAACGAATTGCGGGAATTTTTTCCTAATAACGCGGTGGAGTATTTTGTTAGCTACTACGATTATTATCAACCAGAGGCCTATATTCCCGTTACAGATACCTATATTGAAAAAACATCTTCGATTAATGATGAAATCGATATGTTGCGCCACTCCGCCACGCGATCGCTGTTTGAAAGGCGTGATGTAATTGTAGTGGCTTCCATTAGCTGTATCTACGGTTTAGGTATTCCCGCAGAATATCTGAAAGCTGCCATTCCCTTGCGCATAGGTATGGAAGTAAACCAGCGGCAAATTTTACGCGATTTAGCATCAGTACAGTATAGTCGTAACGATGTAGAAATGAGTCGGGGACGTTTTCGCGTCCGGGGGGATGTCTTAGAAATTGGCCCAGCCTATGAAGATAGAATTATTCGGGTAGAATTCTTTGGGGATGAAATCGACGCTATTAGATATATTGACCCGGTGACCGGTGAAATTATCCGCAGTTTAGAGACTGTGAATATTTACCCAGCGCGTCACTTTGTCACCCCAGAAGAACGCCTAGAAGCAGCTTGTGATGATATTGCGGCGGAGTTAAAGCAGCACAAAGCCGAATTAGAACAGGGGGGGAAACTCTTAGAAGCACAACGCATAGACCAGCGTACACGCTATGACCTGGAAATGTTGCAACAAGTAGGTTATTGTAACGGGGTTGAGAACTATTCGCGTCACTTAGCGGGAAGAAAGGCGGGGGAACCCCCAGAATGTTTAATTGATTATTTTCCTAAAGATTGGTTATTAGTCATAGATGAATCACACGTTACAGTACCACAACTTCGCGGTATGTATAACGGTGACCAAGCTAGGAAAAAAGTGTTAATTGACCATGGGTTTCGTCTTCCTAGTGCTGCTGATAACCGACCGTTACAAGCAGAAGAATTTTGGCAAAAAGTGAATCAGTGTATTTTTGTTTCCGCCACCCCAGGAAATTGGGAGTTAGAAGTATCTCAGGGTCATATTGCTGAACAAGTAATTAGACCGACTGGGGTAGTTGATCCGGAAATTTTTGTACGCCCCACAGCAGGACAAGTTGATGATTTATTAGGGGAAATTAAAGACAGAGTAGAACGCCAAGAAAGGGTGTTAATTACCACCTTAACTAAAAAAATGGCGGAGGATTTGACCGAGTATCTCCAAGAGCAAAGTATCCGGGTGCGCTATTTGCATTCAGAGATTAATTCTATTGAGCGCATAGAGATTTTACAAGATTTGCGCGGGGGTAATTTTGATGTTTTGGTGGGGGTAAACTTGCTGCGGGAAGGTTTGGATTTACCGGAGGTTTCCTTAGTTGCAATTATGGATGCTGATAAAGAGGGCTTTTTACGGGCTGAACGTTCTTTAATTCAAACTATTGGTAGAGCAGCGCGTCACGTCCGGGGACAGGCGATTTTATATGCTGACCGTCTCACAGATAGTATGGTTAAAGCCATTGATGAAACAGACAGGAGGCGGGGTATTCAAGTTGCATATAACCAGATGCACGGTATTACACCCCAATCTATTGTTAAAAGGTCAAGTAATGCCATTTTATCATTTTTAGAAGTTTCTCGCCGGTTGAATGGTAATGATTTAAAAGTGGTAGATGAACATATAGATGAATTACCCTTGGAACAGATTCCGCAGTTGATTGGGAAGTTAGAAGAACAGATGAAAGCAGCAGCCAAGAAATTGGAATTTGAAGAGGCGGCAAAATTGCGCGATCGCATTAAACATTTACGGGATAAAATGCTAGGAAGTTAAGTTTTGCTTATGGGTGAAGGCAAGACCCCGAAGACAAGGGGGGAAGTCAACATACTAGTAAACCCGCCCGTAATACTAAAATGTAGGCATGACAATATTTTGAGTACTGGTTATGAAAATTAAAGTATTAATTTGGCAGGAAGATGGTGTTTGGTGCGGTTCTGTACCTGCTTTACCTGGTTGTCACACTTGGGGAGACAGCTACGAACATCTACTAGAAATGCTTGAAGATGCTGTTCAAGGTTGGTTAGATGTTGCTAGTGACCGAGAGGCGAGTGAAGCAGAAAAGCAATTGGTTGAGCTATCTCTATGAAATCTGTTTCAGGTAAGGAACTTTGCAAGGTTGTGGAACGATATGGCTGGGAGCTAAAACGAATTACTGGTAGCCATTACATTTATGGAAAAAAGGATCTTGAAGTCATCCTTTCCATTCCAGTTCATAGTAATCGTGATTTGCCAAAAGGAACTTTAAAAAGCATTTTGAAGGATGCTGGAATTAGTGAGAAAGATTTGGAGTAGCAATAATCACTAAGAATAAATTTTAGGTATCGCATTAAACATTTACGGGATAAAATGCTGGGAAGCAATTAATTTACTGCCATAATATTCTTGATATGGTCAGCTAACCTCATGGCTAAAGCAACAATGGTAAGTGTAGGATTAGCAAAACCTCCTGTAGGAAACACAGAGCTACTGGCGATGAATAGGTTAGAAATACCATGAACTTGGCAATTTCTATCAACAACACCCTGTTTCGGGTCATCATGCATCCTTGTTGTTCCCATGTGATGATGTAAACCAGGATGGATTAATTTTGGTAAATTGCCATCTCGTTCAATTTGTAACTCACCAATGCCAGCCAGAGCAATTTCTTGTTGTAAAATATCTTGGGTTCTATTGATGTGTTCAATATCAATTTCATTCCAACGCCAGTGTAACTTGACTCGTTGACGACCGAGGCGATCGCGATCGCCAGTCAGTGTTATACGATTGTCAGGGTCGGGGACTTGTTCAGCTATTTGTAGAAGGGTAAAACCGGCAAATCGTCTTTCTTTATCTGGAATATATGACCAACCACTCCAAGCCAGACTAGGAACAAAAGGTTCCTGCTTGATAATTGCTCCGTAAGCAGCAGGTAAGATATAGTCAAGACCCAAAACAATATTTTTTAAGTGTTTGCCAATATTTCGATGTACTTGTGGTTTATGTATTGATGACAGCAGTGTTTTCAGAGAATTTGCAGCTTTTAACTGATGTAGTTTGGGAATAGGAAACATTAATGTACTAATATTTAGTAATTGTTGATGGTGCATACATTCTTCTGTCAAAGTTAACTTACCCATGACTGGAATGTTATTAACCCGCCGCAAATCATATAAAGCTGTCTTGCGAAAAATCTCTGGATTACTAGGAATCAATTTACCACCATGAACTAAAGAATGATCCATAAAGAATCTCCCTACTAGATCATTTTGATTACCTAACCCAGTTGTTTGCACTTTATTTGATAGTAATAATAAACGTGCTGTTTCTATACCACCTGTTGCTAGTATAGTAAATTTGGCACTTACCCAAAATTCTTTGCCAGATAAACAAGCCACCCTTAAACGAGTTACATTTGTGGCTGTTTCATCTGTCTCAATTTCCACTAGGCTAGCATTGAGATATGTGGTAATATTTCTGGCTTGCTGAAGTACTTCACGGGAATCATGGGTAAATACAGCACGAGGGCCAAACTGAAACATATTAGTAGTTACATTCCCAGAAAATGGCAAACAAGGAGTTTGAGCTTCTTCCCAGTCCTGAGCATCATAACTAAAATTTCCCAGTTGGCAAAGTTGATGAGCGCGTTTATAAAAAGGATCGAGATGAGATTTATCAAAAGGCCAACCACTGTAAGGTAGCCAATCACGCTTTTCAAAGTCTATTTTATCTAATGGGGCATACCTAACACCAATGACATTATTACCTAGGCGAATTTTCCAAAAGTTAGCCGTACCGCCGAACTGAAAACAACGCTGACTTTCTAAGGTGTCAAAATGATTATTAACACTTTCACCTAAAGTCAGTGATTGAGCATGACGATCAAAATTTAATCCACCAGTTTCTAATAAAATCACCCGAAAATCTTTCCCAGCTAATTCACGCGCTAAAGTAATACCTGCTGGACCAGATCCAACAATACAAACTTCAGTTTCCAGACTTTCATCTTGGGGTAATTTGCGTGCATCAATTAACATTTTTAGATAAGTATCTCTAATCAAAATATGTCTTGTTCAAAAAGGTCATCTGAAGGATTTTTTTCATTGTTTCCTTTGTTGAATTAGATTGAATATGGCACAACTTTAGAGGATGTGCAACATTTAAATATTATTAATTTTTCCGGTTAAAATTGGGTAACCCTGTCAATATATAGCATTTCCCATGCTCGTGAGGTACATTTTTTTTAGTTTGAGGGAACAGGGAACAGGGAACAGGGAACAGGGAATTGGGAATTGGTGTGTACTTGATGAGCCTGAAAAAGGCTATAAACGCTAATAATATTAGGGTGAGAAAGTTCCATAAGTGATGGTACACGCAACCATAATCACATTTCTCATCTTCTTCAAACCCGTAGATAATGCTCTAACTGGTGGCTTTTGTGAAGTGTATATTGTAGATATCAAGCTACAGATATAACCATGGAAAAAATACTTTTATCCCGATGTGGCGGTGACTAGCGGGAGACTAACGAGAAGCTGATACAATTTCAGGAATCAAGCGATAATAGTGGGTTAAGTCAACCCTAACCCACCTAACAGACTAAATTATTAAGCAACTACAAAATTCACCAACTTTCCGGGAACCACAATCACCTTTTTAATTTCCTTACCCTCAGTGTAACGTTGCACAACCTCAGACTCACGGGCGTATCTTTCTAACTCCGCCTTATCAGCTTGTGCGGGGACGGGAATATCTGCACGTTTTTTACCGTTAATCTGAATTACCAAAGTAATTTCCTCAGCTACCAAAGCTCCGGGGTCAAAAGATGGCCAAGTCTGAGTGTGGATAGAACCAGTATTACCCAAGGACTGCCACAATTCCTCAGCAATGTGGGGGGCAAAAGGAGCTAACATGAGCACTAAAGTTTGAACTCCCTCAGCATAAATAGGGGAATTTTTGCACTCAGCATCAGTGAGAGCATTACTTAACTTCATCAATTCCGAAACAGCGGTATTGAATTGATATTCATCTTGTAAATCTTCCGTCACTCCTTGAATAGCGGTGTGAATAGCGCGCCGTAATTCCTTTTCTGGCTTAGTTAAATCAGAAAGTTCTGGCTTTTTCCTGCATACCCCAGCGGTAGCATAATCTGTGACCAAGCGCCATACCCGATTTAAAAACCGAAATTGTCCTTCTACATCTGCTTCGTCCCACTCCAAATCCTTTTCTGGGGGTGCTTTGAACAGGATAAACATCCGCGCCGTATCCACACCATACTTACTAATCACATCTTCTGGTGCTACACCATTACCCTTAGACTTAGACATAGTGGCATAGAGGCGTTGTAATGGTTCACCTGTTTGGGGGTCGCGGGGGTCTGCTGGGTTGACTAAATGAGAGGGAACCCATTTATCTTTACCGCTCTTATTGGGGTTCATATAAGTTAAACCCTGTACCATACCCTGAGTCAACAACCGGGCGAAGGGTTCATCAAAGTTAAGTAAACCTCTATCCCGCAGCACCTTAGTAAAGAACCGGGAATATAACAAGTGTAAAATAGCGTGTTCAATACCACCCACATACTGATCTACAGGCATCCAGTCATTAGTTTTAGCGGGGTCAAAAACTTGTTCTGTATTCTGAGCGTCGGGATAGCGTAGGAAATACCAAGAAGAATCAATAAAGGTATCCATGGTATCGGTTTCTCGGCGAGCGGGAGTACCGCAACTAGGACAGGGAACATTGACCCAGCTTTCCAACTGAGTCAAAGGTGAACCCCCACGCCCGGTTAATTCCACCTCTTCTGGTAACCTGACGGGCAAATCCTCATCGGGGACTGGTACTATGCCACAATTGGGACAGTGAATAACTGGTATAGGTGCGCCCCAGTAGCGTTGTCGGGAAATTAACCAATCTCGCAGGCGGTATTGTATTCGCAGTTTACCAAAATTTTCTGACTCAGCATATTTAATGATTGCCTCTTTGGCATCTGTGGAATTCATACCGGTGAAAGACCCGGAATTAATTAAAATTCCTGGCTCAGTATATGCCTGATTGTATTCAATATTAATAACTTTGGTGATTTCATCTGTGGGTGATGTGGGCGTTAGGTCAAAATCTGCCACATCATCGGGGGAAGCAATGACAAACTCAATGGGTAAATTATAAACACGGGCAAATTTAAAATCTCGCACATCATGAGCAGGTACACCCATAACTGCCCCGGTACCATATTCATACAGTACATAGTCGGCGATCCAAATGGGTACTTGTTCCCCGGTAAAAGGGTTGATGACTTGGCCACCAGTGGGGATACCGCGCTTGGGTTTGTCTTCAGCGGTGCGTTCTAACTCGCTTTGCTGGGAAACTTCTTGAATAAATGCTTCTACAGCTGGTTTTTGCTGTGGGGTGGTGACCACACGGGTTAAAGGGTGTTCGGGAGCTAATACTACATAGCTAACACCATAAACTGTATCTGGGCGTGTGGTGTAGACAGCCACCTTTTCATCCTTTCCCACTACGGGAAATTCTAAATAAGCGCCTGTAGACTTACCAATCCAATTAGCTTGCATTAACTTGACCCGTTCGGGCCAACCGGTTAATTTATCTAAATCGTTGAGTAATTCTTCAGCGTAGTCGGTAATCTTTAAAAACCACTGGCGTAATAGTTTTCGCTCAACTTTCGCCCCACTGCGCCAAGAACGACCTTCGTTATCTACTTGCTCGTTAGCTACCACAGTTTGGTCTACGGGGTCCCAGTTTACTGCTGCTTCTTTTTGATATGCTAACCCGGCTTGCCAGAACTGCAAGAAAATCCACTGTGTCCACTTATAATAGTCTGGTGAACAAGTAGCAACTTCGCTGTCCCAGTCGATAGACAAACCCAGACGCTTTAATTGCTGCCGCATTTGGGCAATGTTTTGATAAGTCCACTGGGCTGGTGGTACTCCCCGGTCAATGGCGGCGTTTTCTGCTGGTAAACCAAAAGCGTCCCAACCCATGGGGTGGAGTACCCTATATCCTTGCATTCCCTTGAGGCGTGCAATTACATCGGTAATAGTATAATTACGGACATGACCCATGTGGAGGCTGCCCGATGGATAGGGGAACATGGAAAGGGCGTAGAATTTTGGCATTTTAGTATTTGCAGATGTCTTATCTAGGCCAAGTTCTGCCCATGTTTGTTGCCATTTTTCCTCAATGTCTGCTGGGTTATATCGGGAATCCACCAAAATTCTCCTACGGGACTATAATCGTGTTTGCTTCAATATTATAGATGCTGGGGAATGTTACAGGGCTTCAAAGTCAGCTGTAAACCCGGCAAAGTTGGTACACTCTTCTTGAAAAGCTTCTGCATCGCTGACATCTTCTATTTTATATGCCATGATTCTTGTACCATCTGGCATTTTTTTAGAAGAAATACATTCGCCTTGATATTTGTCTGATATGCTTTTGAAGTTAGCGCCGTGTTGTTTCCAAGCGTCACCGGAACAAGTTACATTTACCCGCCACATAATTTCTCTCATTTACTAGCTATTAATACTTATTATCTCACATGGGTGGTACATATTTTTGAGGTTTACCGTTACGCAGATTTGATTCTAGGGGTAAGTAGGTGAACAGAAAAAAACCGCAGTATGTAACGAAGAGTAAAGTGTCGCAAAACCTCTTCTCTGTTCCCCGTTCCCTGTTCCCTGTTCCCTTGTCATAACGACAAATTTTAATGCCAACTTACTTATCTATTAGGTATGAGATGCTTTAGTCGTAAATTATCAGGATTTTCTATCTCTGGGATGTGTTTATTTTTATAACTATCTACCATAATGCACATAGAGGATCTTGTTTGTGTCATTCATGTTTGTGATTTAAATAGGAAAGGTTAAAAATGTCGAAGAATGTTAAGGAGCAAATTACTATCGATTTGCAACAGGTTAAAGAAACTGGACAGTTAAGAACTCAGCGGATTCGGGAAATTGTTAAATCTGCTGTTTCTCAGCTTAGTTCGGAACTGAAAGCAGGTTCTAGTGATATTCGTTATCTAGTAAAAGATGCGGTTTTTGCTGTGGTGGAAAACTTTCAACACAGGGGGGCGGAAATTAAGGAAGATGTCACAGCTTGCATTGAGGGGGCGTTGGAAGGGGTTAATAGCAAACGACATGACACTATTGTAAAAACTCAAGGAGAAGTCAAGAAGCTACAAGCACAATTGGATAGTGAAGAGGAACAAATTCAGCAAGAAGTTGATGGTATTTTAACGGAAATTGCAGAGACTAGCAAGGATAAAACTGAGGATACTAAAAATGCGATCGCTTCTGCTATTAATACCATTAAAGATAGTGAGGAGGTAGCTTTACTTAAGAAACGTTATGCGCAATTGCAAGCTCAATTAGCTATTGTCCGGGCGAATTTGGCTGCGCGTTATGGGGGCCGGGATGGTGAGGTTAAGGATTATCTAGATGAGGCAAAACAGTGGTATGATCAGGCTCGTCCCCAAGCTGAGGCTATGGCGACACAAGTGGAAGAAAAGCGATCGCACCTAGAAGATAAACTAGGGGAAGCTGGCGCTGCTATGGCCAGAAAGGAGCGTCAAATTAAACAAACTTTACGGGAGTTGTTACTATCCACTGCTGAGATTTTTAAAGATGAGACACCTACTGATAATAAACAGGAGGAACTAACTCGTAAGTAGTCTTAACAAATGTTGAGAGAAATTCATCAGCCAAGAAATCAGGGTGGTTAATTACCACCCTCTTTAAATGGAGACGCTCATTTTAATTTAATAACTACGTCCTTGTTGATTGAGTTCTTCATGTTTAGCAATTACCCAAACTGCATGGATGCTACCGGGAAGCCAGCCTAAAAGTGTGAGTAAAATGTTAATTAACAAAGTTGGACCAACGCCAACTGTGAGAAACACACCTAAAGGAGGAAGGAATAAACCTAAAAGTAAGCGACCGATTTTCATGATTTGGCGATTTTATTTAATGAGGTTTTTGTGCAAATTGTGTAGGATGCTTATCTGGAGGGTAATTCGCCTTGGCTATTAACATCACTACTGCTTAAAACAGGATATCTTTCAGCCAAATACTTGTTAATGAAGGTATTAGCAAAAGATAAAATTACCGGACCCAGAAAAAAGGCGAGAACTCCCCGGACTGCGAACCCCGGAACCACCACCGCAGCTAACAAGAAACAAAAACCGTTAACTACTAGGGAAAATGCTCCGAAGGTGAGGAAGTTAAGGGGTAAAGATAAAGCAGCAAGGACTGGTTTAATGGAACTGTTGATCAAACCAATGACTAAACCAGCAATCATAGCTGCTGGAAAATTAGCAAGACTTACACCCGGTACAACTAAATCGACAATTAACAAGCTCAAGGCTGTGGCTATGACCGTTAAAAGTGTTCCCCACATTGTTTTTACCTAAAAACAACAGATGGATTCTTGACGATTCCTGGTATTATTTTCAGATCAATACTTATATTTTCCATCTTGAATAAGAGGGATTATGTTTATACCATTAGGGTGAGAGTGTCTTTGTAGTCTACAAAGACACTAAAATAATGGCTTTATTACTTAACAGCTTTCATCGATAAACTAATACGGTGCAACTTTTCGTTAACTTCCAATACCCGCACCTTCACAACTTGTCCCACTTTAACAACTTTCTGGATATCATCGACAAATCTATCAGCTAGTTGGGAAATATGCACTAAACCATCTTGATGTACGCCAATATCCACAAAAGCGCCAAAGTTAGCCACATTGGTAACTATTCCTTCTAATTCCATCCCTACCTGTAAATGACTAATTTCTGTAATTCCTTCTCTAAAGGTGGCGTATTTAAATTCGGCGCGGGGGTCTCTACCTGGTTTCTCCAGTTCCCTGATTATATCCCTGAGTGTAGGTTCCCCAATGCCGTCGGTGACGTATTTCTTGAGGTTGGTTTTTTTCAGCTTGGCTGCAATTTCTGTAATCTGATTTAAGGATATATCCAAATCAGCGGCGATCGCCTGCACCACAGAATAACTTTCGGGATGGACTGCGGTATTATCTAAAGGGTTATCACCGCCACGAATCCGCAGAAAACCCGCAGCTTGTTCAAAAGCCTTGGGTCCCAACTTCGCCACCTTTAATAATTGTCTGCGGTTCTTAAAGGCTCCATGCTCGTTGCGATAGGTGACGATGTTATTGGCTACTGTGGCTGTAATTCCCGAAACAAAAGTTAACAATTCCTTAGAGGCGGTGTTTAAGTCCACCCCCACATAATTAACGCAACTTTCCACAGTCTCATCAAGTTTCTTTTTCAGCAACTTTTGATCAACATCATGTTGATATTGTCCCACACCGATAGATTTAGGGTCAATTTTTACTAGTTCCGCTAGGGGGTCCTGTAACCGGCGACCGATACTAATAGCACCGCGCACGGTAATATCTAAATCAGGAAACTCTTCTAATGCCACTTTACTGGCAGAATATATTGATGCTCCCGATTCATTGACGATAACTTTAATGGGTTTGGGGTCTATATCTTGTAAGACCTGGTTCACAAACTCATCGGTTTCCCGGGAAGCTGTACCGTTACCGATCGCAATTAACCTGATTTGATATTGTGTAATTAAATTTTTGAGAGTTTGTACAGCTTTGTCCCGTTGTGCTGACCCTTGGTGAGGAAACACCGCTTGGTAGGCTAAAAATTTTCCTGTTTCGTCAAGTACCACAACTTTACACCCGGTTCTAAAACCAGGGTCAATCGCCAGTGTGGGTTTCATTCCCGCGGGTGCAGATAACAGTAACTCTCGCAGGTTGGCCTCAAAGGTTTGAATTGATTCTATATCTGCGTAGGTTTTTTTCTGGGAAATCACCTCACCCATAATGGAGGTTTTCATCAGCCGATTAAATGCGTCTTTGACCATGGCTTGATAAAATTCCCGAATTGTGGGATTTTTGGTTTTAATTTCCCTTGCTTCTAGATAGTTGAGTACAATATCTTCATCAAAAGCAATTTCATAATTTAAGATTCCCTCCGCTTCACCGCGACACAAAGCCAGGAGGTTATGGGGGGCAATATTTTTTACCCCCATCTGATAGTTGCGGTACATCTCAAACTTGGTTGTACCTTCGGGATAATCTTTCTTGATCTGAGAGATAAATACCCCTTTTTCCAGAAAATAATCACGCAGATATGCCCTTAACTCCGCTTTTTCTGCCACTTCTTCCGCTAAAATGTCAGCCGCGCCCTTGAGTGCTTCCTGTGGTGTTTTCACCTCCAGAGTCTGAGAAACATACTGCATTGCTGCTGTTTCTAGTGGTGCTGTGGGACTTTGAGGGACATTGAGAGATTTAATCAACTGGGCTAAAGGTTCTAAACCCTTTTCCCTGGCAATGGTAGCACGGGTGCGCCTTTTTGGTCGATAGGGTAGGTATAAATCCTCTAATTCTGTTTTTTGTAAGCAGGATGTAATTTTGGCTTTGAGTTCTTCTGTGAGTTTACCTTGTTGGGCGATCGCATTGAGAATTACCCCCTTGCGTTCTGCTAACTCTGTTAAATAAGCATAGCGATCAAACAAGTCCCGCAGTTGTACCTCGTTCATTTCCCCTGTGCGCTCCTTGCGGTAACGTGCGATAAAAGGAACCGTCGCACCTTCTGCTAACAGTTCCAAGGCGTTTTCGATTTGTTCAGGTTTGAGGTTTAATTCAGTCGCCAGTAGTTGAGGAATATTCAGCATAAGGTGTTTAACTTAAGAAATGTTGCTCCTCCTAAAAATGTAATAGATATCTGCGCGCAACAATGTTTGACAACGCATATTTATTTTTTGGAGATGTTAATATTACCTTAACCGCCAAATTTTGATAGTCTTGTCATAACTCCCACTAGCTAGGGTTTGACCATCCGGGCTAAATCCTACAGACCTCACCCAGTCAGAATGTCCAGTGAGGGTGTGAGACAGCTTACCTGTCCTCACATCCCACAGTTTGATAGTCTTGTCATAACTCCCACTAGCTAGGGTTTGACCATCCGGGCTAAATGCTACAGACCTCACCCAGTCAGAATGTCCAGTGAGGGTGTGGCGAACCTTACCTGTGTTCACATCCCAGAGTTTGATAGTCTTGTCATCACCCCCACTAGCTAGGGTTTGACCATCCGGGCTAAATGCTACAGAACAAACCGAGCCAGAATGTCCACTGAGGGTGTCGCGGAACTTACCCGTCTTTACATCCCACAGTTTAAT
>NZ_JANQDG010000088.1:0-24901 GCF_029891665.1 Anabaenopsis sp. FSS-46
CTATCCATTACCCGGATCTTTCTTAACATTCGTGAGAGCGATCGCTCGCAAACCCCCAAACCTTAATCCTCCGTTGATGATTATCAATAAAATAAGGTTTTTATCAATAAGAATAAGGTACATTTTGTCAAGAGTAGGGAAATTTTCAAGCGTTGAAACCGTTGCCAAATAAATGTTTCAAGATTGTTAAGAAAAATGTGGGTAATGAATAGCCTAAGCAAGAAGAGGAGTTAGGGGTGAGGTTCCATATTTAATTAAAACCTCACGTTCAGGGGAATTGTATTACCTTTGAGGTGTGGGAGTAGTTTCAGGTGCCATAGGGACTTGGGGCGCTAGTTCATTGGGTAACACTGGCGACAGGACATCAGGATTCACCCCCGGAACTGGTGCAGTGGGAAAATTAGGTAGATTAAATGAGTCACTGGTTAATGGGGCAGGTCCTGGTATAATTCCCAAAGAAACGCGATCGCCACCTACTTGCCGCATCAAGTCTAAGATTGAAATTACATCATTATAGGTTGCTGTACGAGATGCATTTAACACCAAAGTTCCACTAGGGTTAGCGGCGAGATATTGCCTTAAGTTTTGTACTAACTGATCTCGTTGTACAGGCTGCTTTTCTATGTAAAGATTACCTATAGCATCAAGAGTGATAATACGAGTGGCACTCTGTGAGGTGAGACCAGTCGCTGTACTTGTACTAGCTTTAGGTAAATCAATATTAATCGCCTGTTGTCGAGTAAATTGCAAAGCCGCCAACAGAAAAAACGTCAGGATGCAAAAAACGACATCAATTAAGGGGAGGATTTGAATTTGTGTTTCTTCAACTGGGCTCTGTAAATTAATTTTCATACCTGGGTTGGGTGTAGAATTTTTAACTATTGCTCAGAATCTAACTACTCAGTTGCATTGGGGGGTTGAGGAGCTTCACCAAAAGGGTTTTTATCTCCCCTGCTGGGAGAAGTATTACTGTCTTGCAAAGACTCGGCAACTATGAGAGAATGAATTTTTTCATAGTCAGGGGGAGACTGGCGATATAACAATTCCATCTCATTACCCGCTTTACGAAAAATTTTCACCTGGTCAACTACAAAACTTTGAAATAGGCGATAAAAGACCAAACTGATAATGGCCACTATTAAGCCAGTAGCGGTACTAATTAAAGATTCACCAATACCAGTAGTGACACCAGCCGTAGATTCGGTTCCTAAATCACCAATGCGAATTGAACGCAAAGATTGAATCAAACCCAAAACCGTACCCAGCAATCCCAACAGAGGAGACAGGGCGATGATAACTTCTAAGAGTTTTTCACCCCGGCGCATCCCAGCTAATTCATCTTCGGCTGTGGACTCCAATGCTAATCTAAAGGTTTCCGGATCACTTTTGTGTAAGCTTAAGGGGGCATAAAGAAAGCGTCCAATGGGTTGATGGCGGGACTTTCTAGCAATATCCGCCGCTACTTCCCAACTATCTTTGGCAGTATTTAATACACGATCCACAATTTGGTTTTCTTGGGTCATAATTCGTAGCCAGAACCACAGACGCTCAAAAATCACACTTATAGATAGAATCGACAGCGCCAGCAAAGGCCACATAGCCGGGCCGCCCTTTTCAAACAAATCTAAAATATCCACTGGTTAGGGTTCCTCTTTCGATTTCAACAGCAAGTATTCCAAGGCATTTTAATTCTCAAGATTAATGCATAATTACATATTCGTGTACAAAATCTTCCGGCAAATATTTAGCCCAGGAAAATTACTAGGGTCTTCCATACTACCTGGGACGGTTATTCCTACCGGTGATTTATCTGCGGGTTTGTCAAAATTAATAATAACTGGAGGGTAAATACATGAAATTTCCAATCCAATTAGTATACGATTGGTATCGTAATTTGCTACGTAATCCTATTTATCGGTGGTGGGTGATTTTAGCGACACTGGTTTATATTCTCAGCCCTATAGATATCTCTCCCGACTTCATACCCATTCTCGGACAAATTGATGACTTTTTACTTCTGTCTATAGTTTTTTCCGAGGTGTCTGGGTTAGTGCTCTCAGGTTGGAAGGCGCGTCAGGGTTCTGAACAACCTAGTACTGAAACTGTTGATGTTGATGCTGTGTCTGTGGATTGAAAAATTTCAACGCCAAGGTACGCAAAGACGGATATTTCTCTGCGACTCCTTGGCGTGAATCTGGATTTAAATATCTTTGACAAATTCTGTTAAGAATCTTAAGGCTTTCAATATATAACTTACACAATCTTGAGGAGAGGTATTATAAAAGCATTGCCAGGCTGAAGCTTTATCTTCATCATAGCGATCGCCTCGTTCGGGATGTTGTTCTAACCATGCTAATCGCACCGCATGGCCAATTAATACATCTAAAACTATATACTCCTCAATTTGTAAGCTGGGATTATTGGCGACAATTGTGGCTAATTCCATCAAGGCTTCAACATTGACTTGGCGGTATTCTGGAGCCTCAATTTTATTGAGTAAATGCTCAACTCTCAGGGCAAAGTTCTTTTCCCCGGCTGTCATTTCTGATAAAATTAACTCACTATCTAAACGATTGCGACGCTCTAGTTTATCGCCAATCACAATTCCTTTACAATGTTTCATTAATCGCCAAACCTGCTGGAAAAAGTCTTTAGGGACTCGGTTTAATGCTCCTTCGCCTTGGCGAAATCTCCGCCAACCACCCGGGGGGACTGTGCTTTGTTCTTTTTCGGTTGTCGGTAGCACTACCCAAGCAATATCGCTTTCTTTTTGCTTGATGTGCAGTGATTCCTGTTGGCGTAATAATTTACTAATACCTGTATAACCTCTTAATACTTGATGCAAGCGCATTTTCACTTCAAAGGGTGACAGTTCCATCAATTGTTCATAGGCTTCATCTTGAGTGACACCCAACTCTTGTGCTAATTCACTGGTAATTAATAAAATCAGATAGCCGACTCTCAGAGTTAGTAAACCTTTAAACAGTTCAGGTTCCGATCGCATTAACACCCCAAGATAGATAATAATTTCTTGTGTGAGGACGCGATCGCGGATATCTTCCCGACAGAAATGATTTATTTTCTCAGTAATTTCTCGGTGGGACATAGGCACTATCATCAGTGATGACTGACTGTAAGCTCTACCCACAGCAATTTGTTTACCTCTGACCAAAATACTCGTGACTGTATCTGATAAGCTAATATCAACCATTTGTCTTAATCCAGCAGCGCGACGTACCACCGCCCAAATACCTAAATTACCGGCTTTGGTGTAGACTTCATCCAGTAAATCAGCCACGGTTACAGTATGCGGTGGACCCCCAAGACCTGTATCAAAAGTTAATCCCTCCAAGCGAGTTAAAGTTTGTAATAATTCGATTTGTTCATAGATATTTGACGATGAGCGCAAAGAAGCCAGCAAAAATCCCAAGTTAGTCTCGCACTCCATCTGAAATTCTTGGGTATTTCCTAACCGTCCCCCAGGATGATAAGCCAGATAATAGCAAGGGGGGGCAGCATTTTGCATTGGCGATTGGGAGAAATCTGCATCTGGGAGAAAATCAATCCTTTGCATCCCCGCTGTTAGCATCAGTTGATTGAGTCGTCCCAATTTTACCTTTACACCATTACACACACCATCTTTAAGTTCCTGCATCAGTTCTAATAAAGCCTCAGAACCGATTTCTAACATGCTATGGGTTAACATTAAAGTTAGAGTAGGACGACCTAAATCAATCCAATAATCTCGAATATAAGCGAGTTCACTTCTGATTTGATCCAGTAAAAAATGATAATCAAGGGTTAAATAAAACTGTTGGGAATCTAAAAACGAAGGTAAAAATACAATTGTCTCTCCGTGAATCCGAAAAAATCGAGATGTGTTCAAACTCCGTAACCGCCGCACAGGACGACCTGTTAAACCCAGTTTATCATTACGTCCAATTTGAGTATAAATAGCCGAAAGTTCCTCGGCTTTTCTGACTTGAATTGGTTCTACTTGCTTAGGTGTTTGAGTTTCAATTCCATGGACTTCTAGTTTAGCTTGTAATTCTTCATCCTCAGCTAGTAAGGCGATTTGTACTAAAGCCTCGCGTTTTTTACCTATACATAAATGTCTTCCTAATGGGTCAATATCCCCCACCGCGATTAATCCTTCATCTAATAGTTGACCGAGAAAATATAAACTTTGCGCCCAGACTAAGGGGATGTTTTCATTAGGTAAGCGAGTTTGACTGTGGGGGGTTAATTTTTCCTCTTCTACATTTTCCGCTGGCACATAATACAATTCTGGTAATAAACCCACGCCATCACGTTGAATGAGTAATGACTGCAAACGTTCCTGGTACTCTTTAACTTGCTGACTGTCTCCACGGAACAAACCATCGAGAAATAAGTAAGTAAAAAATAACGGCCACTCGCATTCAATATGCTCAAATTGCTTCAGTTCCCAAGGTTCATAGTGTAAGCGTTGATTATCTTCTAAAACGGTTTGGTGTCCATCCCGTAAGAAGCGTTTGCAGCCATATTTTCCTTGCAGTTTACGAATAATATCATTCAATGTGCGATCGCGTAATTGCACATTTTCTACTGCAAAAGCAGGATAACTAATAATACTTAACAGTGCGCCATCAATTTCTTTAGAAGCTGATTCTCTAGGTAATAAAGATTCTAAGGTAATTCGGGCGCGAGCAATTTCATCTGGTAGGACATGAATAACTGATGCTTCACCACCACGCACACCAAACAAATTTAGACCATTGATAGCTTCTAAAGCAGCCTTAGCCATACCGACAGAACTAGCATTGAGTTCAGCACTACCATGATTAATTTTATTACCTCTTTCCCAAATGCCATAATCTGGTGTGCGGTAAGCGCGCCCAATGTAGTAAACCAGGTTTTGGATAAAATTTACTTCATCAATGGTGTAAATAATTTGCAATCCTGAAGCGGTCATTTGTGCCAGCATCAGTAAAAATATAGATGTAGCATCAAGTTGTAAATGTCCCCATTCATCATCTCCAACCACAATGTCAGCTGTAGCTGTGTTGTATTTGGCGTGTAAGCCATCTAGGAGTGACTGAGTATGTTTAAATTTCTCGACTTTATGGGATTGACGCAACATCGCAAATAGTAGGCCTCGCATCAATTTGGTGACGCTATGCTCTAGTTCATAAGTCCGTCCCTTGTCTTCGTCAGTCTTGCGATATGCCAGTGCTAAACCCCAAACTGCTAAAATGCTGTAAACATTATCTCTTACCCAAGCATCTGTATAATCACCGTGGGCGGTGATGGCTGTACTCGCAGGAAGCAACCCGGTAATTGGATTCTGACGCGCGAGGATGATTGTCTTGATTTGCTGGTAGTAATGTTCGAGTCTTGTTTGCAGTTGGGTGACTGTTTGCATAATCTTAATTTTAGGAAACTCAGGCGTAAGAATATGTGGGGTAAATTGTATGGATCACAGGAGAGCAATTAACCATAGATTGGTCTGTCATGATTGACAGATTTTGGATATAAGCCCTCTGGGTTATTGAGGGTATTGGTGAGAAACAAAGGGTACTTTTACTACTTCACCTTCTGCTTGTCCTATCTGGACTTTTAAGCCAATACCACCAGCTTTGCTGCGAATATAACCTAGTCCAAAGTGACCATTAACGGTTGCGGTGTAACTAGTAAGTTTACCGACTTTTTCATCGCCAATGGCGATCGCACTCCCCACTGATGCAGGTGCATTCAGACGTATGCCCCATAGATGCTTTTTTATACCTTTATATGTATTGAGCCTAGCGATGGTTTCTTGACCGATGTAGCAACCCTTGTTAAAGGAAATTGTTTGCCATAAGCCAACTTCTAGGGGGTTATAATCATCTGTTAGTTCTGCGTCGGGGGCTGGTCTTCCTTGTAAAATCCGTAATGTTTCCCAGGCACTATTCGTCAATTCTACCGCCCCTAGTGCTACAATCTGTTGCCATATTTTCTCTTTCTGTGCGGCTGGCATAATAATTGTATATCCCGGTGTAGCCAAGCCACTACCCACGGCAATCATCACGCCGTTAACTAGTTGATGATTACCATAGGCTTGACCAATAATTGCACCAGCACCCAGCTTTTCTACAATATTATGACTCTGGGCACCCATGAGGCTCAATGTCGATGTTTCATCTGTGACATCTGTCAATTGCACTTGATCAGCAAAAAAGATATACCGGTCTAACCATTGCATCAGCAACTCCCGACGGCTAGGGGAGGTAAGTAACAGCACTGCATCCTCTAAAATGTATGCAGTTACCAGGTCAATGGTGCGAGCCGTGGATGATACCATCACAGTATCACAGCCCTGGCCTGGCTTGAGGCTGTGAAAATCGTTAGTACTTTGATTGTGTAAAAACCGGATACGGTCATCATCAGAAACTCGTATACGCCCCCAGTGGGAGCGATCGCATACAGCAACCCCTTCTGTTGCGGCTTGAATGGCTGCTGTGTGTTGATCGTCAGTTGCAGATGTTGACATGGTGATGAAGAGTTGCCCTGTTTTACAGTTATTAGGCTTACATTTAATTAGGTTACTACAATTTTTCTCACAAATGCAGCCCTATATACGGGTTCACCTTTGTTTTGAGTCCCTATTTCCCGTTCTGTGGGTACTGGTAAAGGGTTTTGTGTTAACCATTCTTCTGTACCTAGTCGTTCAAAGGCGGGATTTTCAGCAAACAGGTCGCGCATTTGACTGGCGACGAATTCAACATCTGACTGCAAAAACACAACCCCCCCAACGGTCAGATAATCAGCTAATTCAGCCACTAATTCCGGTTGTACTACCCGGCGTTTAGCATGGCGGCTTTTAAACCAAGGGTCGGGAAATTGAATAGTTACACGCTGTAAAGTTCCCGGAGTCAAAGACGATAACAGCGATCGCAATGAGTTATTTACATTGCAAAATAAATAATGGAGATTAGTTAAACCCAACTCACATAGTAACTGGTTCGCCTCCACTACCAAAGGTTCTCGAATTTCTAAACCCAGAAAATTCCAGTTGGTTTCTATCTGCGCCATTTTCAACAAAAATCTGCCCCTAGCGCAGCCAATATCTAGATGTAGTGGTTGGTTTGGCTGTGTATAAACCTTTTCCCATTCTATAGCATTTGCTGGCGTTTGATACTTTCTTGCCAGTGGGTTAACGTGTTGTCGCACTCTGACTACTGCCAAAATTAATACTCCTTTTATTACTTACCAACTTGATTTTAATATTATAAATCTTTTAAATTTGGCATTCTATAGCCTGTCCTTCCCCCCTTACTTTTCACATTATCGGCTTTCCAACTATTAGATAAATCGATAATTATCAGTTTATATTTTAATAATTTGAGCTATTTTAAGGGGGTTCACGAATTACTAAAAATCTTTAATTCTTATTGTTTTATTCAGCTATAGTAAATAATTAATTAACCACAGCTATGATTGTGAACAGATAGGAAAACGTTACAAAAGATCACTTGTAACAGGTTTTACCAGCAAGGGTTATACTTTTTATAAAAGAGTTTTTCTATCTAGTTTTTAACATTATCCTCCAAATCAATGGCTTTAAATTTTCGCTTTGCCGTAGTTAGCGACCTACATATTACCCTTCCTCATACTATCTGGGATCATCCTAGCCGATTTCATCTGGTGGAGGTGAGTATCCCTGCTTTTGAAAGCGCAATAGAACACTTAACACAACTTAATCTAGATTTCCTCTTGCTTCCCGGAGATTTAACTCAGCACAGTGAACCAGAAAATCATATCTGGTTGCAAGAAAGATTAGAGAAGCTACCTTTTCCCACCTATGTTGTTCCTGGTAATCATGATGTTCCTGTGGTCATGGCCAATGAGCAATCAATTGGGTTTGCTGATTTTCCCCACTATTACCGCAAGTTTGGCTACGAAAATCCTGACCAACTTTACTATACACAGCAACTGTTGCCAGGAGTACGACTAGTTGGACTCAATTCTAACTTTTTTAATGACCAGGGTGAGCAAGTAGGGCGTTTGGATACTCAACAACTGACATGGTTAGAAGAGGTACTCACAGCAGCAGGTAATGAATTGGTGCTGGTAATGGTACATCATAATGTGATTGAGCATCTACCGGAACAATCGCGCCATCCTATAGGTAAGCGCTATATGTTAGAAAATTCTGCGCAATTATTGCAAATTCTGCGTAATTATGGCGTTAAATTAGTATTTACAGGACATTTACACATTCAGGATGTTGCTTACTCCCAAGGGGTTTATGATATTACTACTGGTTCCTTAGTGAGTTATCCTCATCCGTACCGGGTTTTCCAGTTTCAACAGGATAACTACGGTAGAGAGTGGTTACAAATTCAATCACACCGGGTAGAAACAGTACCTGATTTCCCCCATCTGCAAAATTTATCACGTCAGTGGATGGGCGATCGCTCTTTCCCCTTCCTGGTGAAGTTATTAACTCAACACCCCTTAAACCTCCCATTGACAGTAGCGGAAAAAATAGCTCCTGATCTGCGGGACTTTTGGGCCAATGTTGCCGATGGAGACGCTTTATTAGACTATCCACAATTTCCCATAGAATTACGTCGCCATCTTCAGACCTATGGTGCAATGACTAGTGGTATTCCGACTCTAATTGATAACCACAGCACTCTCTTGTTAGGGTAGGTTAACTAATCATGGGGCGACAAATTGCAAAAACTGAGGTATAACCATGTACAAATGTATTCCCCCCAACAGGCCCTATTTCCCCATTACAGAAAAAGCCACCTATCGGTATATGATGAATGTAGCGCCTAAATAACTCCGAATCAAAGTTGGATTGGCCATAAAGACCTTGACCACGACCCAGACAGGAGAACATGAAAGCCGCCGCCGGTGGAAAAATTTGTTGCTTTTGATACCCTTCTAAGAGTAATTCTAAGTCTTCAGCGGAGGCTTGGGCATCACGCAGTTGGAATTGTAGGCGTTGACCAGGACGGATGACATCGCCAATGGCGATCGCTCCAGCAGAGGGATCTACCCCCAAGATGCTACGAATTAAAAAATCTCCCTGTTGTAAAGATAGCTTAAACTGGTCCATCACTAGACCCACAAACAGAGAACGCTGTGCCAATATCCGCTCTTCTTCACTCAGGCTAGCAATCAAATCTCGTAAAACCATCAGCGGCACTTTTTGATCTAGTTCCAGAATGATATTACGTTCAGCCTTTGTTACCTGCATTGGCTGGCCGATGGGTCGGCATCCTTGAGCTACAATAGTTTCTAAAACAATATTGCCACTCAAAGCCAAGCCTACCGTTCCCTCACGATAAAGGCGTTGATGTATCCCCTGGGCGTCATGGCTACAAAATAGAGATATTTGACTACTTCCACCCCCAGAGCTAGCCTGTCCCCCGACTATTACCGAGCCAGGGTAGGCAAAATCTAACCCCTGCAATAAATCATTGATTCTTGAAGAAAAGGCACTAGACAGTAAAATAAATTGGGGGGTAGGTGATGGTTGCACACCAATTAAATCTATCCAAGCATCTGGTGAACTATCCATGTCAGGTAATTCTTCTCCGAGCACATGAAAAACTTCCACATTCACACCTGGTAGATATCCCAAGGTAAGACTAATAGCAGGTTCTCCCTCTAATTCTTGAGGTTCGCCTGTAGCTGTAGTCCCAATTACCCCCAGACCACTACACCCAATCATTACAGGTACGGAAAGTTTTTCAGCCAACAGGGGTAAAACTCGGGAATACTCACTCGCAAAAGCAGACGAAATGAATATCACCCCCAAATCCGCAGGTACTGTTAATGACGACACAGCCTGTTCTACTACATCTGTAATAGCTGCTTCTAAAGAAGGACGGGTTGATAGGGCATTTGCCCACTGCATTTGCTCTGCCATGAATTTTAGGCTGTTTTTTTGTTACTATAGTTAGTAGTATTAGTAGTATGTGATTTTTCCCCTACTACATATGTTCAAGTACCATACATTGACACCGGATGATCAGATATTGGTACTTAGGAAACTTATTATACAATATAACAGCGGGATTAATTCTACTCTTGGCTGATATTTACCCGCTGCCATCAGGACTCTTAAAAATGCCTGTCTTTAGTTTACCTTGTTGTTGTTCTTTTAATTTTGTATTGATCATGGATGATTAAGCTAAAATACTTAACGTAACAGGTTAAGTAGTTAGAATGGTGGACGAGCTAACCACAAGACTCCATTCTGCAAGTTTTTATATACTAGGACAAAAACCACACAAAGAGATTTAACTATGAGCGACACCCAAGAAAAAATCCAAGAAAAAATCGAAGTTGAAATACAACAAGCTCGTGCTGTCTGTGATATTTCCGGTGGTAACTCTGCTGAGTGTGCCGCTGCTTGGGATGCAGTGGAAGAACTGCAAGCTGAAGCCTCCCACCAGCGGAACAAGAAGCCAAAAAATTCACTAGAACAGTACTGTGATGATAACCCAGACGCTCTTGAGTGCCGGGTTTACGACGACTAAAAAGTAAAGTTTTATCCGAATAAGCAAGCAACTATATCTACTTACTGTTATCTTGCACCTTGAAGCTAACCCTAGATTAAATAGAAATTAAATAGAAATCCATCTGTTTTAATCATCTGAGGTTTGGGTCAGTATACTTTTATACTAGATTCATATGATACCGAAGGTTAAGATTGGGTTTTCCTGGGGTTGCTAGTTCATAAATCCGGCGCAAGTTCCTTAACTGTGCCGATGATGCTTTGGGCTGATGCAAGATATTAAACTTTAACTTCTCCCAGTTGCTTGTTTTTTTTAACTAGAAATTAAACGTATCCGGTGAATAATTGATTGAAATTTATTATTGCTAACCTCAAAAAAAATTATGAATGAAGTTTGGTTTCGCCAGTATGTCTGGGTTGACTATCGACTGGCATTATTATTTTTAGTATTTATTCCTGTAATTCTACTAATTTGGGCATTTGTACAAAAAGCCGAAGCAATACAGCACCTCTTGACCATTTACTGGCGGGTATCCAGTCTATTAGCCATCACCGTCTATTTAATGATTGGTCAGTACCCAATCAGCTTTATATCTGGGTTCATCGGGCGGATTCTCATTCCTATTTCTCTGTGGTTTTGGCTAGACCTCAATGATGAAATTGATTACCAGCAAAGTAGCCCTTTAAAACTGATTTTTACCTCTTGGCGCTGGGGTGTGACTATTTATTCTATTTTGGGTGCAATTGCTCTTGTGCCTTTTTTAGGGTGTGCTGTCTCGGAAACTGCTATCAAAACTCCCTATTGTCAAGTTTGGTTGGAAGCGCCCTTACTGTTTAAACAATATTTCCATGAGAATAGCACACCTGTGTTTCTAGGTTTTTTGGCTATACTGAGTTTAGTAATCTATGTAGTGTACTTAACCTACTTTGTACTTGTGAAGCTAGGAAAACAAGGACGTTCAGCAGTACAACACTAGTTGAGATGAATAATTGCATTGGTAAACGCTTGGAACAATACACCACCAAACGCCCCCAAGAAGTTCTGCTGGTAACATTGGAAATCGCCAATTATCAAGATCAAGTTGCTATTTTTAAAGGTTTCTCTAGTTCCTTGATGCGCCCAACTGCATTTGACCCGGATGTACAAGTTATCCCGGAGGAGGCGGTAATTTTGAATATTGACCGCATCCAAAGCCCTTACAATCCTGAAGCTCCCAATTATATCCAAAAAGGACTTTCTGGGGAAGCTATGGAATATCTACTGTCAGCAGTTGGTGTGTAATAATCATTTAATCATCATGTCTGTTTCTGGATACACTCTCCCGGTTTTTGCCTGTGCTTCTGCTATGGCGGCTTTACACTGGTTACGCCATGACCAAGCTGTAACATCTGTGTCGGTGGACTTGATTTCACCCGCAGAAATGGCAGAAATACCCATTGAACAGGTAGCAGGTCTATCTGATCATATGGCTTTGGCAATTACCCGCAGCGAACCAGGTGATAATCTGGATTTAACCAGAAATACACCAATTTGGGCCCTGGTGCAATGGCGTGTGGGCGATGGGGAGCCTGTAATTATTCAAGGTGGGGAAGGAATTGGTAAACAGCTAAATGCGGACTATCAGCCGGCGATTTATGCTTATGCTCACAGGTTGCTACAAGAAAATCTCCTGCGGATGCTAGCAGCTGATGAGAAAATCACTGTCAATATTATTCTACCATTCGGGCGATCGCTGGCTGTGCGCACTTCTAATCCTGCTTTTGGTGTGGTGGAAGGTCTTTCGCTGTTGGGGACAACTGGTATTTCTCAACCTTTAAGCACACCAGAGCAATTAACAGCTTTCCGCAGTGAGTTAGAACATAAAGCCAGTCGGTTTGAAAATTTGGTATTTTGCATCGGCGAAAATGGTCTAGATTTGGCGCGTCAACTGGGAATCAATCCTGAACAAATGGTGAAAACTGCTAACTGGTTGGGGCCAATGTTAGTAGCAGCAGATGTACTGGGTGTGAAGGAAATCTTGTTATTTGGTTATCACGGAAAACTGATGAAATTGGCTGGGGGGATTTTTCATACTCATCACCAGTTGGCTGATGGCCGTCGGGAAATTTTAGCCGCCCATTGTGCCTTGGTGGGTTTAAATTCCCACGATATACAGTCTGTTTTTGAAAGTCCTACGGCTGAGGCTGCATTAAAATACTTAAGAACCTTGGATACTGTGACAGGTAGTGATTGGGTTAATCAAGTTTATACTGCGATCGCTCAAGCTATTGATACTCGTTCCCAAGCATACATTCAAAGTCATAGTACCAGAGGCGCAGCACCAACACTGTGCGGCTCGGTTCTGTTTGATCGCGATCGGCAAATTCTCATCAAGAGCAAAATCGGTTGCATGTTAATGGAAAAATTGTGTTAGTTTAATATGAATAATCATAAATAATCCCCATAAATATTTTTTTCAGTATCCATCCTTGGATCAGTTATTCTTTTAAAACTATGCCATCAACATTGTCTAGCAAGCGCATTTAACCTTGCGTTTGTTGGGGATCAACTCAGCCATTTACCAGCATCAGCAGGGAATGAATGGTTTTCACTTAGGCTATAGAGCGACTGTTTACCTTACATTTACAACTCCCCATGAATACATCGGTGACTCTACCAACCGAACAAGCACCTCAAATAGACAATTTGGGGGGGCTAGATCGTCAAATGATTGTAATTCTCGACTTCGGCTCCCAATATTCTGAACTGATTGCGCGCAGAATCCGCGAGACTCAAGTATACTCGGAAGTGCTATCTTATCGCACAACATCCGAACAATTACGCAAATTAAATCCCAAGGGGATCATTCTCTCTGGTGGACCAGGATCAGTTTATGTGGAACACGCCCCCCATTGCGACCAAGAAATCTGGAATTTAGGTATTCCTGTCCTGGGTGTCTGCTATGGTATGCAGTTGATGGTTAACCAACTCCATGGGGAAGTGACTAAAGCAGAGCGCGGAGAGTATGGTAAAGCATCATTATATATAGATGACCCCACAGACTTGCTGACTAATGTGGAAGATGGTACCACCATGTGGATGAGTCACGGTGATTCAGTGACAAAAATGCCACCAGGGTTTGAAGTGTTGGCACACACAGATAATACACCCTGTGCAGCCATTGCTGACCACCAAAGAAAACTTTATGGTGTCCAGTTCCATCCGGAAGTAGTACATTCTCTAGGCGGACTGGCCTTAATTCGTAACTTTGTCTATCATATCTGCGATTGCGAACCCACATGGACTACAGAGGCTTTTGTAGAAGAAGCAATTCGGGAAATTCGCGCCAGAGTAGGTGATAAGCGGGTACTATTAGCCTTGTCTGGGGGTGTGGATTCTTCTACCCTGGCCTTTTTGTTGTATAAAGCTATTGGGGAACAATTGACCTGTGTGTTTATTGACCAAGGCTTTATGCGTAAGTTGGAGCCGGAACGGTTACTCAAACTATTTAAAGAACAGTTTCATATTCCTGTAGAATATGTTAGTGCTCGCGATCGCTTTTTGTCGATGATTGCTGGAGTAACAGACCCAGAAGAAAAGCGCCGGCGTATTGGACATGAGTTTATCCAGGTATTTGAAGAAACATCTAAACGCCTGGGACATTTTGACTATTTAGCCCAGGGTACTCTGTATCCAGATGTGATCGAGTCCGCTGATACTAACGTAGACCCCCAAACAGGGGAACGAGTAGCAGTAAAAATTAAGAGTCATCACAACGTTGGAGGTTTACCCAAAGACCTGCGGTTTAAACTGGTGGAACCATTGCGGAAACTGTTTAAAGATGAAGTCCGTAAAGTTGGGCGTTCGATTGGCTTACCAGAAGAAATTGTACAACGCCAACCTTTCCCCGGTCCTGGTTTAGCAATTCGCATTTTAGGGGAAGTCACCCCCGAACGGTTGAATATTCTCCGTGATGCTGATTTGGTTGTGCGTCAAGAAATTAACAAGCGTGGTTTATACCATGATGTTTGGCAAGCATTTGCTGTGTTACTACCAATTCGCAGTGTAGGCGTAATGGGGGATAAACGCACTTATGCTTATCCTATTGTTCTGCGTATTGTCACGAGTGAAGATGGTATGACGGCTGACTGGGCGCGGATACCTTACGATGTCTTGGAAGAAATTTCTAATCGCATTGTTAATGAGGTGAAGGGGGTTAACCGTGTGGTTTATGATATTACTTCTAAGCCCCCTGGAACTATAGAGTGGGAATGATGTCGGGTTAATTTCAACCACAGATGGACACAGATCAACACACATAGGTCTGTGTCCTCATCTTGTTTTCAATTTCCTGTAGCATCAGCCACCATGCTCCAGTGGGTCTATCGTCATAACATCCTGGTCGGAATTCCGTCAACCACCAACTGACTAAGATTGAAATTTAGCCTGTTTAATTGTGCATTTAAAAAAGTCAAAGTAACGTTCTGTACCAAACCACCAACCGACATTGACCTGAGAAGGAATGGTAAAACCACCAAAAGTTTGATCTGCGTGACATTTACCGCCAAAGGGAATATAGCGCCATTTGCGATTGTTTGTATGATTTCCCCAACGGGGTGAAGAAATTTCTAAAACTTTGCCATCAGTATCAATGACTAGGGTGAGGGTGACGGGTTCATCATTTATCTTCAGTCTGGCTTCAATGGTGTCATCAGAAATTTCTCGCCACTCTACGCCCTGCTGGGGTAACAAGGCGGATGGTAACCAGACAAATTCCTGTACTAAGCGCCCAATGCTAGAACGAAGAGTATTGTGATCATGTACGTTGATAATTGGGATTAATCCCCAGAGTCCAAATTGCACTCGCCCTAAACCATTAATCATGTAATAATCAGCACCATCAATCTTTAATAATTTACCACCGATGATGGCTTTCCACACAAATCCTTGTGAGGTGATGAGTTCTTGACAACGCATGGAAAGCCAAGATTTATCCCGTCCCAATCTCAAGCGCCCCTGCATCTTTAATTGATTAGCATGAGCTAAGGGTGTCCCTGGAGCAATAGCGTGTAGAAAGTAACGCTGTACAGTGGGTGGCAATCCAGTAATCATGTCTTCACTGAAGTATTCCTGTGTCGGGGATGCTTGTGAAGAACACAGGGAACACAATCGCCACATTTGATTGACCTGGCGATTAGTTCTGATTTTGAGGATGATCAGACTCAAAAATGCGATCGCCAACAGTATAACAATGCCAATGAGAATGTTGATAGACATAAAAACACACCTGATAAATATAAATTAAATAACATATAAATGTGTGTTTTGACACCACCTACCTTTGAGATTTGCCAAAAACCTGACCTTTGGTTAGTAAGGTGTGACGTTATTTTAGGCACCCATACCAGAATAACGTTTTAGTCCCCCAAGCCACAGCAGGCGATTTACCGCGAAAAATATGAATATCCAGGCTAAAATGGCTAAAAATCCCCCGGCAACATCAACAGGTAACCCCACCAAAAGACTGACTGGGAAATGAATCAAATAAGGGAAAGGCGTAAACATAACCACCGTGCGCACAGTTTCGGGAAAAACGTCCAAAGGTGCAATTAAGCCCGACAAAAATAAATAAAATAGAAACCAGAAGTTTTCCAAAGCACTAGCGCGTTCTGTCCAAAATGCGAACATAGCAAAAGTATACTGAATCACAAACCGTAAAATAAAACTGAGTATACATGCAATAAAAAAGAGTAATAATTGCCACCAACTAGGTAACCAAACAGCTTGAGGATAGAGGGTAAAAAACAAAAAAACTAGTAGTAGTGCAAAAGGTAGACGAGCCACCCTTTCGGAAAGATGAGCAGCGACATGGCGCCAGACTGGATCTAGGGGTTGCAATAAGCGGGATGATAGCTTACCCTCCACTATCTCCTTTTCAAACTCCCAAATTACCCAGACAACAGTAACTTGTCGCACAAAGAAAACCGTGATAAAGTAGCGGGCAAAATCTGCAGGTGTCAGAGCGAACTCCCCACCTTGGGCCGCCTGTATCCAGACACCCATCAAGATAATAGGTAAAGCGCCAGCCAAAACCCATAAAATCAATTCCGCCCGATACTCCACCATATAGGTGTAGTAAACAGACAGCAAAGTCAAGATTTTCCTAAGAATTTTTTTCACTGAAATTACACCACTCCCGCCTGAAAAACTCTACCAATCACCTCTTCTATTGGTGGCTCAGTCACTGTTAAATCAATGACTTCTAAATCTGCCAGAATTTGAGATACTGCACTGGTCAGGGTTTCTCGTGGTACGATAAAGCTCACAGCACGCCCCTCTAGGGATTGGACATCACCGTAGAACATGAGTTTTTCTCTAGGTAGCGGCTCGGTTAACTCAATATGGATTTCGCGGTAAGGTGCGAAATTTGCCACCAATCCATCTAAACTACCGTCATACATCAGCTTTCCTTGGTGAATCAATAGTACCCGCTGACATAAAGCAGTAATATCAGCCATGTAATGACTAGTTAATAACACAGTAGCTTGATAACGGCGATTATACTCCCGTAAAAAATCCCGTACCGCCACCTGAGCATTTACATCTAGTCCCAGTGTCGGTTCATCGAGAAACAATACATGAGGATGATGCAACAGTGCTGCTAACAGTTCGGCTTTCATCCGTTCACCTAAAGATAATTTCCGCACTGGCTGGGTCAGCTTTCCTTCTAGATTCAACATCTGTGTGAATTCCCCGACCCGTCTGTGAAATTCTTGATTTGAGATGTTGTAAACAGCAGCGTTGATTTTTAAAGAATCTAGGGCTGGTAAGTCCCAGAGTAACTGCTGTTTTTGACCCATGACCAAGGTAATTTTTTGCAGAAATCTTTCTTGGCGCAGAAATGGCACGTATCCGGCCACTCTAACTGTACCGCCAGAAGGATGAATCAGCCCTGTGAGCATTTTCAGGGTCGTAGTTTTACCAGCACCATTGGGTCCCAAAAAACCCACCACCTCACCGGGGGAAATTTCAAAGGAAACATCCTCTACTGCTTTAATAGAGCGGTAAGTGCGCCGGAAAAAGTGGGTGAGCGTGCCTTTTATACCCGGATCCTTAACCGACACTGGGTAAAATTTACACAGATTTTCAACGGTAATAATTGACATATAGCATTTTCCTGTAGCGGTGAGACCCAAAATTATCCCTTATAAATACAAGAAATATGATCCATTTTGACATCAGTAGATTTTAGGAGGTTTTTTTCAACAGTTACTTTAAACGCCCAGAGCGTAAAATACTAATAACTAGCCACAAACCTAATAAACTAGCAGCTGCAAACAGAACACTACTTAAAAATGACAGTTGAGTAGTTTGGGCTTTGGTGGAAATAATAGCGGCTCCCATAATCAGAGAACCTACTAAAATACTAAAAGATAATCTGTTAGCCGCGTCATCCAGAGTGCGCCGCATACCATCTAAACCACGCAGTGAGAGATTCCACTGTAAGGTTTCCGAAGTAACTCGCTCTAATAATAGTTCAATTTGCCGGGGAGATTGTAATGATAGACTCTTAATATCTAGGGCAGTTCTTAAGAGTGATGGTAGTGGATTACTCCCTAGTAGTTGTCGTCGAAATAAGTCTGTAATTAATGGCTGGATTTCGTCAAATAAATTTACCTGTGGGTTGAATCCACGAGCTACCCCTTCTAAGTTAGCCAGGGTTTTGGCATATAAGCCCATATTGCTGGGTAAGCGAATTTTATTTTGACGGGCCAGTTGCAGAATTTCATAAATTATGTGACTGAAATTCATATCACTCAAGCTGACATGATGATACTTCCGCAACATGCGATCATAATCATTTTCTAACCGGGACAAAATCACCGGACCAGAAGAATCTGCTAAGTGTAAAGTTAACTGGGCGCATCGACCCGCATCTAAATCAATGATGGCTAAAAGCATTTCTGTGAGGATCTGCTGCGTGCGGGGATCAAGTCTGCCCACCATTCCACAGTCTAAAAGCGCAATGCGACCATCTGCGAGATAAAATAAGTTTCCAGGATGGGGGTCAGCATGGAAGAAGCCATCAATGTATATTTGCTGGAAAAAAGCCCGAAATAGCAGGGTAGTAATTTCCTGGCGTTGTGTGTGAGCATCGTTACCATTTTCCATGAACCGATTTAAATTCGCGGAAAGTAAAGGTACACCATCGAGCCATTCCATTACCAATAACTTCTGGGTAGTCAATTCCCAGAAGATTTCCGCAACTACCAGTTGTGTGGGATCAAACCAGCGACTACGCGCTAAATTACCTCGCAGCTGGTCTGTAAAACCTGCTTCCAGTGTAAAGTCTAACTCGTCTTCTAAAGCTTTGGTAAATTCAGCAGCGATCGCTTTGATTTCGTAAGTTTGCCCAAACTCTGTGCGCGCTACTAAATCAGCAATACCTTGAATTAAAACGATATCTTGAGCTACAGTGAGATCGATTCCCGGACGTTGTACCTTGAGAGCAACTTCTCGACCATCTACTAATGTAGCTCGATGAGTCTGAGCGATTGATCCGGCCGCTACAGGGACATGATTAACTATGCTGAATGTTTCTTCCAGTGGCTGTTTTAGCTGCTGACGAATTAATACTTCTATGTCTGACCAAGGAACTGGGGGTACTTCGTCTTGGAGAGTGGAAAGCTCTTCAATGTAGGGGGCGCTGAGTAAGTCTGGACGGGTGGAAAGTAGCTGACCCAGTTTAACATAAACTGGACCCAAATCCACCAGGATATTCTTTAAAACTGCCGGTGTGGGTAGTTGAGGTTCATCAGCTTTACCACCGGTGAGTACTCTTCGCATATAGTCCCAACCATTGCGGAGGACTACCTCGATAATTTCTCTTTGACGGGGAACAGTTTGAGTGAGGAACATTGTGGGGAAATAGGGGGATGAGGGGAAACAGGGGGAGCAGGGAGTAATCTGGTAGAGCAGCGGTGTAACTAGGCAGAAAATCAAACTCTCGTGACCGGGGCGGTACTATTCCCTGCTCCCTAAGTCCTGCCAACACACATATCAGTTATAATGAATGCAACCAATCCTCAGCCTCTGATCGGGGTTTTAACTCTCAGACTCTAGGATTTATAGCAGTTCAGTAAATCGGGGATCATCTGCAAGGGTTTTGAGAATCTGTTTAATTTCTTGAGTGCGGTCTTTATTGACTACAAGAGTTACATTGCGATCGCGCACAATCACAACATCCTCTAGACCAATAGTAACAATTACATCCTCTGAATTGGTAGCATAAACAATAGCACCATGGGTATCCAATCCCACATGGGTAGCTAGTTCTACATTCGGATTCTCAGGTTTTTTCAGTAGGCGATCGAGTGCATTCCAATCTCCCAAGTCATCCCAACCAAATTCAACTGGTAAGACATATGCTAAATTTGTTTTTTCCATCAGAGCATAGTCTATACTCTGTTTAAGCAACTGAGGATATACATCAGGGCCTTGTTGTTCTAATGGTTCGATAATTTCTGGCGCATGGGTATAAAGTTCCTTGAGAACCACCCCAGCCCGAAATACGAACATTCCGCTATTCCAGCTAAAACGCCCCGTAGATAGAAAAGTTTCTGCTGTTTCACGGTTAGGCTTTTCAGTAAAGCGGCTGACGTGATAGGCTGGCAAATCATTAAATCTACCAATATTTTCGCCTTGTTCAATATACCCGTAACCAGTTGATGGGAAAGTAGGCTTGATCCCCAGAGTGACAATGGCCTCTGTGCTGGACGCTAGCTCGGTAGCAGCCATTAAGGTATGTACAAATGCTTCTTGGTCAGCTATCCAGTGGTCAGAGGGAAAAAAGCCGATGATAGCATCTTCTCCGTAACGCTGCTTAATTTCTAAACTTGCCCAGGCAACAGCAGCGGCTGTATCTCGTCCCTCGGACTCAATGAGTAAATTTTGAGATGGTAGTTGGGGTAGTTGTTGTGTGACACCCGCGGCTATCTGACTAGAAGTAATGACCCAGAGGTCATTCCAACCATTCGTGAAGGCTAATAACCTATCGGCGGTTGCTTGTAACAGACTTCTAGAGCTACCATCAAGGCTTAAAAATTGCTTAGGTCGGTTTTGGCGACTGAGGGGCCAAAAACGCTCACCTTTGCCACCGGCCAGAATTACAGGGAAGAGTGAATTACTCATGTTGTCTACACACTCAGGTCAGATCATTATCAGTGTACAGTGAGCTTTTGGCCTGACAGGATTTGTGGATGCGATTAACAGACCTTAAGGTAGTGGTTGATTGGGGAGATAATTTGTGATTAAACAATTTCAATGGTTAGAAAATCAGGTGACCTTTCAAGAATTACCAGAGTTTGAAGTACAGGAAAGAACTCAACAGGTATCATGGGGAGAAAATGATCTGGGAATTCAACAGATATCACCATCCGAACTGGAAATAGTGCCCCATGAACCAGGAACTATTTCACCGAGTGTTGTTGAGTCTGTGGGTGTAATTCCCAAGGATATTTACCAGAGGTTAGGCTTGAGTGTACCTCGATGGCTACTGTGGACATTGACCACGGTGGTGGGGATCGTTTTTTCAGGTCTGTTAGTATCGACTTTGGCGCTGTGGACTCCACTATGGAGTAATCTTGACCAAACAGATGAAGAATTGGGGTTTTCTGGTGAAGATGATCAGAGAATACCCTTACCTGGGGAATTATGGGGCAAAATTTCCCAGTATAAGCTCTCACGACCGATGAATATTTTGATTATGGGAGTTGATCCGGTGCCAGGTAGTATTGATGGCTCTCCGGAAAGTTTTACAGGAACCAGTGATACCATGTTGCTGGTTAGACTCAACCCTAGTAATAAAACTATGCGGGTCTTGTCAATTCCCAGGGATACCATGATTGCTATCCCAGAAAGAGGTTTAACTAAGGTGTCTGAAGCTAATGCTCAAGGGGGGCCTGTTTTAGCAGCACGGGTAGTTAGCCGGACTTTAAATAATGCTCCTATACATAGATATATCCGTATTTCCACTAGTGGGCTGAGGCAGTTAGTTGATCAATTGGGTGGGGTTGATGTTTTTGTACCTCAAGGTATGCAATATCAAGATTCTAGTCATCAATCCATTAATTTACCCAGTGGTTGGCAAACCCTCAACGGTGAACAAGCAGAAAAATTTGCTCGATACCGCGAACCAGGATTAGGTGACTTACCTAGAGTACAACGACAGCAAGTGCTAATTAAAGCCTTACTGCAACAGGTCAATAGTCCGACTGTCTTACCGAGATTACCTCATTTAACCCGTCTGATGCGGAAATATTTTGACACCAATCTCAAAATAGAAGAAATGATGGCCTTGGTAAATTATTCGGTGAACCTGGAAGATGATAATTTACAAATGACCATTCTACCGGGTAATTTCAGCCGCTTTAGTCAAGACCCCAATAGTTATTGGCTGAATCTTAATAAACAGCAGACTCTATTGAGTAATTATGTGGGGGTAGATGTACCTGATGTTGACGCTGATGTACGTCCAGTCCAAGACCTGAGAATTGCTATTCAAAATTCTTCCAATCAACCTCAGATGACTGAAAAGGTTATTGACTATCTCAAACAAAAAGGTTTTACAAATGTTCATGCTGTGTCGGATTGGCCTGACCCCCACAGACAGACTCAGATTATTGTTCACAGAGGAAACCGAACCACGGGAGTTGAGCTTTATGACATTATTGGCTTGGGTAAGATTAATGTTTCGGCAATTGGGGATTTAGAATCGGATATTACAATTCGTATTGGTCAAGATTGGAAATAGTCACTGGTCATTAGTCATTAGTCATGATTTGATTTTGGGTTCCCTCTGGGGATCATAGTCTACTAAACTATTGGCTAATGATCATCAACAAAGTTTTTAGAGTTATGCAAAAGTTTTTACTTAAATTATTTAGTTGGCTGGGAATTGTGGTTTTGACTTGGTTATGGGTGCTAATTAATCCTCAACCAGTTTTGGCCCAAATTAGCACAATCAACTATAGTAATGCTAGTCTCCAAGATAGTGATTTTTCTAACATTGATTTATCTGGGGTGACTTTTGTGGCGGCGGAAATGCGGGGCGCAAATTTCCAAGGGGCTAATTTAAGCAATGCGATTCTGACTAAGGGGGTGTTGTTAAATGCTAATTTGGAAGGTGCAAATCTCACAGGGGCTTTAGTTGACCGGGTGACTATGGATGGGGCAAATTTAAAGAATGCTATTTTTACAGAAGCAACTATGACCCGGAGTCGGTTTTTTGATGCGGACATCACTGGTGCTGATTTTACAGATGCTTTGATAGACCGCTATCAAGTTTCTTTAATGTGCGATCGCGCTGAGGGTATTAATCCCGTTACAGGGGTGGCGACACGGGATAGTTTAGGATGTCGGTAATAGTTGTCAGGTATAGTAAGTGACTCAAGAAGACCAGAAACCCGCTCGTTCCTTGGCGGGAATTGCGGGGATAGTAGCGGCGGCTACATTAATTAGTAAAGTCTTTGGTTTAGCGCGACAGCAGGCGATCGCCGCGGCTTTTGGTGTTGGGGCTGCGGCTACTGCTTATAGTTACGCTTATATTATTCCGGGTTTTCTCTTAATCTTACTGGGTGGGGTGAATGGACCATTACACAGTGCGGTTGTCAGTGTTCTAGCCAAGCGCTCACGCTCGGAAAGCGCCCCCCTGGTAGAAACGGTAACAACTCTGGTAGGTGGATTACTCCTACTGGTGACCTTGGCTCAGATTTTCTTTGCTGATACCATCATTGATATTGTTGGTTATGGCTTAGAATCGACTACCAGGGCGATCGCCATTCAACAGATCCGCATTATGGCACCCATGGCCTTATTTGCGGGTTTAATAGGTATTGGTTTTGGTACCCTCAACGCCGCTAATCAATATTGGTTACTTTCCATCAGTCCCCTATTGTCTAGTGTAACTGTGATTGCCGGCATTGCCATCTTAACCGGGCAACTAGGTGAAGATATTATTAAACCAGAATACGCCTTCATCGGTGGTATGGTCTTAGCTTGGGGAACCCTAGGGGGCGCAATTCTCCAATGGTTAGCCCAGTTAATTGTCCAGTGGCGCTTAGGACTAGGTACATTGCGCCTGCGGTTTGATTTTAAATCCCCTGGAGTGCAAGAGGTGATCAAAATTATGACACCAGCTACTATTTCCTCCGGGATGATGCCGATTAATGTCGCCACAGACCTTTACTTTGCTAGTCCTATACCCGGTGCGGCGGCTGGGTTTAACTATGCCAATCTCCTAGTGCAAACTCCCCTGGGTATTATCTCTAATATTATTTTGTTACCTTTATTACCAATGTTTGCTAAGTTAGCGGCTCCCGAACATTGGCCAGACCTAAAGTTACGCATTCGCCAAGGAATTTTACTCACCGCCGTCACGATGTTACCATTAGGAGCGTTAATGGTGGTGTTATCTGTCCCCATCGTAGAGATAATTTATCAACGGGGTGCTTTCCAACAACAAGCCACACAGCTGGTTTCATCCCTGCTGATTGCCTATGGTGTGGGGATGTTTGTATATTTAGGGCGGGATGTATTGGTACGGGTATTTTATGCTCTCGGAGATGCACAGACACCTTTTAGGATTAGTACTTTTAATATCTTCCTTAACGCTGTACTTGATGGTATTTTGGTTAAACATTTTGGGGCGACTGGGATTGTTTTAGCAACCGTAGGTGTAAACTTTAGTTCTGTAGTAATGCTATTATGGTTACTTGACCGTAAACTCAATGGTTTACCTTGGCGTGAGTGGAGTATCCCAATTTTGGGTTTAACTGCGGGTAGTGTTGCGGCTGGTGTTGCTAGTTTTGGTACTTTAGTTAGTTTACAGCAGTTGTTGGGTACACAGGGGTTAATTATTCAACTGTTACAGTTATGTGTATCGGGTTTAGTGGGTATCTTGGTTTTTGCGATCATTGCCTCATGCTTGAAAATACCAGAGGTGAATAGTTTTGCTGTGGGGATGCGTCAAAGATTGCTGAAAAGATAGTAATAATTAAACCTTATGTTCTCAGTAAAAAAGCTGATAGAGAAATGATCAGACTAGTACGTTTAGTTCCTTCCATAAGCAGTAAACTTAGGTTGTCATTGTCTTCCGCTAATTGGGTGACTTGATCATCATCTAAGCGGGCTTTACTACCCTCTGTATAATTTATCAGCAGTTTTTGTACATTCTGGAAGGGAGGGCGAAATAAACACCCCACCCCCTGACCCCTCCCATCTGGAAGCTATCCATTACCCGGATCTTTCTTAACATTCGTGAGAGCGATCGCTCGCAAACCCCCAAACCTTAATCCTCCGTTGATGATTATCAATAAAATAAGGGTTTTATCAAGAAGAATAAGGTACATTTTGTCAAGAGTAGG
>NZ_JANQDG010000089.1:0-5859 GCF_029891665.1 Anabaenopsis sp. FSS-46
TAAGAAAGATCCGGGTAATCGATAGCCTTACAAGGGGAGGGTTAGGGAGGGGTCAAATAATATTCGATACACTAATCATGACTTGACAAACATCCTCTAAGTCTCTAAGGAGGACAGATGAAATAACAATCCCCGTCACCAAGGGTGCGGGGAGTCTCAAAGCAGTTTTCATGGAGGGGGTTATACAAATGTCTATTTAGGCTACTTTTGTCATTTTTTCCGAGAAAAGCACCTTTTGATAGTAATCTTGTAGCTGACCTGTGGCAGCTGACCAGCCCCATTTTTCTGCCTCTCTACGGGCGTTGTGACGGATGACATCTCGTTCTTGCTTGTGTTGTAGGAGGCGGACAGTGGCATTAATGGCATCTTCAACATCTGCTGTGGGGTCAAAAAGATAGCCATTAAGGCCATCTGTAACAATATCAGGAATTCCCCCAGAACGGGCTGCTACTACCGGACAACCAGCGGCCATTGCTTCTAGTAGCACCAGACCTAGTGTTTCTGTGCGAGAGGGAAAAATAAAGGCATCGGCGCTAGCAAAGGCAGAACCTAATTCTGTCCCCATGAGATATCCCACAAAATGGGTGGGAGTGTCGGCAAAATGTTTTTCTAATTCTTGACGGTGGGGACCATCACCTACCAATGCCAATCGAGCATCGGGAATTGCTGCTAATATGGGCTTGATGCGCTCAATTTCCTTTTCGGCGGAAAGACGACCGACATAGAGTAGCAAGGGACTGTCTGGGTGATTTTCAGACAGACGCGATCGCATGACCCCAGTAGCTAAATTAGGATGAAATAATTCTGTATCTACACCTCTTTGCCAGATCTTGACCCGTTCGATACCATGTCCTGTGAGTTCTGTCATCATCGCCGTAGAGGTACAAAGATTCAAAGCGGCTTGATTATGAGCACCTTTGAGCAATTCCCACAGCAGCCCTTCTAGCATTCCCAATCCGTAATGCTGGAGGTATTGAGGTAAATGGGTATGGTAGGAGGCTACTAATGGTATTTTGAGGATCTTGCTATAAAAAATTCCCGCCAGTCCTAAGACAGCTGGATTAACCACATGAATAATATCTGGCTGAAATTCTTCTAAAGCAGAACCAATGGCGGGACGGGGTAAGGCCATTTTTAGCTCTGGATACAATGGCAGCGGAAAACCACTCACGCCGTAAACTTGAGCTCCTTTGTGTTCGGTGATGCCGCCATCAGGGGCAAACACTAGTACTTGGTCACCACGGCGCTGGAGATGGTCTACAGTATGGCGCAGGCGCGTGACTATGCCGTCAATTTTCGGGAGAAAGGTTTCAGTAAATAGGGCGATTCTCATAAAAACTAAATAAGCAGATAATCCCAGATGCTTTTGGATGGCAATCAATTACCCAGACACTCGGTCTGGTGGGTATAGATACAAATCGTGCATATGCAGGCTTTATGGTCAGTCCGCCCTGCTAGGTAGAAGTGGGCAAGATGCCCACCCTACAAACTATATAGTTGATGCTCAGTCAAAAAGGATGTTTCGCTACAGGCTGAGAATTAATTTCTGTGCCAAGATACCTTGGGCAGAATTTGCTGGTGATCAACTCGTTTTTGATACTTGACGGCAAAGTTTAACAGAGAATCTAGTAAGGAGTCAGACAGATAGTGCGGCTGTAAACCTAGGTCTAGCAGTTTGGTATTTTTGGCGTTGAAGTAGTGTTCTTCTTTTTCCACTCTGGGGTTATCCAGGTGATTGATTTCTACATTCAGTCCTATGGCATTGCCAGCTTTTTTCACCATTAATGCCAGGTCACCAATGCTGAATAGTTCAGTAAATTGGTTAAATACCCGGAATTCCCCTGGCGCTGCAGGGTTAGCGATCGCTAGTTCAATACATCGTACTGTATCCCGAATATCTAAGAATCCGCGAGTTTGTCCACCTTTACCGTAGACGGTGAGGGGGTGGGCAATCGCAGCTTGGATACAGAAACGATTTAGTGCTGTTCCAAACACTCCATCATAATCAAGACGATTAATTAACATCTCGTCCATTCCCGTTTCTTCGGTGAGAACGCCATAAACTATCCCTTGATTTAGGTCTGTAGCTCTTAATCCCCAGATACGGCAAGCAAAGTTGATATTATGACTATCATGAACTTTGCTCAGGTGGTACATGGAGCCGGGTTGCTTAGGATACGGTAGGGTATCTTTGCGCCCGTTGTGTTCAATTGTGATGTACCCCTCTTCGATGTCGATATTGGGTGTACCATATTCGCCCATTGTTCCCAGTTTTACCATGTGGCAATCTGGGAAATCTTCTCGCATGGCGTAGAGCAGGTTTAATGTGCCGACTACGTTATTGACCTGGGTGAGAACTGCGTGTTCTCGGTCAATCATGGAAAAGGGCGCTGATCGTTGTTCACCAAAATGCACTAGAGCCTGGGGCTCAAATTGGTGTAGAACTTTCTTGAGAAATTCGTAGTTAGTAATATCGCCAATGAATAGGTCGATAGATTTACCTGTCAAATCTTGCCAGCGCTGGAGGCGTTGCTGAATTGGTGCGATGGGAGTTAGAGTTTCCAGACCCAATTCATTATCCCAGTGCCGCCGCACCAAACTATCTAAAATTCCAACGTCATAACCTCGGTTGGAAAGGTAAAGTGCAGTTGCCCAACCGCAATATCCATCACCACCAATAACCAGGACTTTCATCTTCACCAGTTTTTACTCGCTGATAGCTAAATCTATCAGGTTTCTGTACCTTATTCACGATCATTCTTGTAAAAATAGCTGGTTCTGGGTTGGAAATTCATGAGGATGACGGGGATGAGGAGCATTAAGCAATTGAAAATTCACCCTTGAAGTCTTTGACCTCCGGGGATTCCCGCGCCAGAATCCTTCACGTCCAGGCAATGTTGTCGAACAAATGATCATTCTTGACTCATCTATTGTAAATAAACGTAACAAAAATAGCGTTAAAACGCTTTAACGTCTTGACAACTGATAAACCAACCGATAAGGTGATATACATACCCGGGTAAGGCCGTCAAAGAGTTATATGCAAGCTAAGCAAAAGGTTACTTTGTATTTGTCGCCAGAAGTTCACAAAAAACTGAAGATTCGTTCAGCTATTGATTCCGAACCGATGTCTGAACTTGCCGAACGCGCCCTAGTCTTCTACCTAGCTAACTCAGAATTAGTGGAGGAAATTGAAGCTTCTGTGTATGGACGAACACACCGAATTTATTCCTGCCCAGATTGTGACAGTTCATTAGTCTTACGTGATGGAGAACTGATTGCTATGGCTAATCAACCGGGAATAATGAGGGAGCATCTATCTATTGATGAAATGGAAAAAGATGAAACTCATCCCAAGGGTGAGGAAGAATTGGTTCCTTGCTAGGTAAGAATGATGAATGAACAATTCATAATTCTGCTGTTGCCACAACCAAAAAACGATGTCTTTACTGTATAAGGTCTCAAGCAGGTCGATTGTATGAAAGAAGAGCTCAGTATTCTAATTCAAGCTCAATATCCTCTAATCTACCTTGTGACCTCCGAGGAAGAGCGGGCGGAACAGGCAATTTCCACAATCGCCCAAATATTAAAGCCCCAACGCCGCGTATACGTCTGGACAGTAACTCACGGCATCGTGGAATGTGGGCAACCCCGGAACGTCACTCAACACAACACTGTTTCCCCAGAGGCTGCAATTGAGTGGATAATCCGACAGAAAGAACCTGGTATATTTATTCTTAAAGATTTACATCCGTTTATTGATGCGCCGGCCACAACAAGGTCGTTAAGAGATGCGATCGCCAGCTTCAAGGGAATGCAGAAGAACATCATTTTGATGTCACCCATGCAGCAAGTTCCCATTGAACTAGAGAAAGAAGTTGTGGTGATTGACTTCCAATTGCCAGACATGGCGGAGTTAAACAAAGTCTTAACTTACCATTTAGAGCAAAATCGGGGGCGACGACTGACAACCGAGGCGCGAGAAAAGCTTCTCAGAGCCGCTTTAGGTTTAACTAAAGACGAATCTGAGAAAGTATACCGTAAGGCACAAGTAACTACAGGTCGCCTAACGGAAGAGGAAGTAGATATAGTTCTATCAGAGAAAAAGCAACTAATTCGGCGCAATGGTATTTTAGAATACATCGAAGAAGATGCAACCATTGATGCTGTAGGGGGCTTAGAAGAACTAAAAAGGTGGCTCAAACAGCGATCGAATGCCTTCACAGAAAGGGCAAGAGAGTATGGTTTACCTCAACCCAAAGGGATGTTAATTCTTGGTGTTCCTGGTTGCGGTAAGTCGCTAATTGCCAAAACTACCTCCCGACTATGGGGTTTACCATTACTACGCCTAGATATGGGGCGGGTATATGACGGCTCAATGGTGGGAAGAAGTGAAGCAAATTTACGTAATGCCCTAAAAACAGCAGAATCTATCTCTCCAGCGATTCTGTTCATAGACGAGTTAGATAAATCCTTTGCGGGTAGCTCAGGTTCATCTGATTCAGATGGGGGTACATCAAGTAGAATCTTTGGTTCTTTCCTAACATGGATGCAAGATAAAAAATCTCCAGTCTTCGTCATGGCCACTGCTAACCGAGTGGAACGCTTACCAGGAGAATTTTTACGGAAAGGACGTTTTGACGAAATTTTCTTTGTGGATCTGCCCACAACCGAAGAACGCCAGGATATTTACAAAATCCACCTCACCAAGCGTCGTGAAGAAATTTCGCGATTCGATCTTGAGCAATTAGCCAAGATGTCTGACGGCTTCTCGGGGGCAGAAATTGAACAAGCACTTGTGGCGGCAATGTATGAAGCCTTTGCCCAAGACCGCGAGTTCACACAATTAGATATTATTGCTGCACTAAAAGCGACTCTGCCGTTGTCTCGGACGATGCAAGAACAAGTAACAGCCCTGAGAGATTGGGCTAGACAGCGCGCACGACCCGCCGCAGCCTCCGTTGCTGAATATCAGCGCCTGGAGTTTTAAAAGCTTTCCCCTGCTCACCCCGGGGGCAAAGGCTAGCCCAAAAGCTAGCAGCAAAGAGAAAAAGCCGCATTTCCATCAGCGCGGCTTACCGAAAAAAAACCGTTGTCTTTTTTCTCACTCTTCTCACTGGAGGAAACCCAAATGTCTCATTTTAGCACTCTGCGTACCAAAATCACCGATGCTGAAATCCTCAAGTCTTCTTTACGCGACTTAGGTATCACCGTAAAGACTGAAGCTGATGTTCGTGGTTACAATGGTCAGCGCGTTCGTTCGGACATCGTGGCTGTTTTGGAAGGTGAATATGATCTAGGTTGGTCCCGCAATAGCGATGGTTCCTTTGACCTCATCGCCGATCTGTGGGGCGTTGCTAAGAAGCACAACCAAACCGAGTTAATCAACTCCATCAACCAAAAGTACGCTGTTAACAAAACCTTGTCTGAAGTCAAACAGCGCGGTCTGCAAAACGCCAATGTCAAGTTGGTATTGCAATAAATATTTCTCAGCGCGTTCCCAAAGCTGAACGGGTTAACCACATCATTAGCGGTTAGCCCGCTTTTTTATTCTGGTATTATACTGGGAAATTTGTCCATGACTCTAAGAGGATGTTTGATAAGTTTTCAACAGGTAATTTTTATCTTAGGGAACAGGGAACACACCGAACAGGGAACAGGGAATGGGGAACAGGGAACACACAAAAAACAATCAAATCCAGTCCCCTCCCCTTACAACTATTCATTACCCACATTTTTCTTAACAATCTTGAAACATTTATGTGGCAACGGTTTCAACGCTTGAAAATTTCCCTACTCTTGACAAAATGTACCTTATTCTTATTGATAAAAACCTTATTTTATTGATAATCATCAACG
>NZ_JANQDG010000090.1:0-59002 GCF_029891665.1 Anabaenopsis sp. FSS-46
TAGGTTATTGATAACCTGTGATTACGCCGGATTTGTACCAACGCCACGCAGTTCTATAACTTATCCCTACCTTTTTTGCATAATCAGATAGTTTCATTCATTTAATGATCGTACATTCATAATTATATTATACTACAAATGTACATAAATGACTATAAATTTATTAAATTATTGTAGACTTAAATTTAGTTCTCAGCGAGAATAATACAAGCCGCTCCCTTATATAATCTTTGGTTTATTCATGGTTATAGTAGCTAACGTGATGCCTTTCTTGTTCACCCCTCTGACTTTAGGCTCTTTTTTGTCTTCTCTGCCTTTGGATAGCTTATTTTCTACCCAAGGCATTATGGTGATGTTACTGGCTGCTTATGCGGGCGCTATGTGGATGTTTCTCACTAGTGCGCCAAAAGTACACACAATTATGGTGTCTGACTTGGAAATTGCTCGACAGTTTTATGAAGGTCTGCTAGATTTGCCCGCCGCGGAAGTACCTTTACACTATTACTACAACTACGAACAAACTCTCGGTACAACTGGTATTGACCCATTGTATATGTCTACTACTCCGAGCTGGTCTAACAAGGCTATGAACAATGCTAATGAGGGGCTGTGGTATCAGATGAAGAAAAATACTCAGTTACATGTCATTAGGGGGGCTAGTTTGGGTAGTAAGAATCAGCAGCGTCATGTTTGTTTTGACCGGGATTGCTTGGATATGATTCTATTGCGGGTGGAAATGCGCGGTTTAAAGTTGAAGATTCGCAACCAAAAGCCCCTGAATTTTTTGGTAAAGGACTATGAGGGGCGGGTTATTGAAATAGCGGAAGTAGCAAATTAATCAGGAATTAGGCAAAACATCATTTTCTCTGTGTTCTCTGTGGCTCTGTGGTTGATCACCGATAGCGTAGCCTGGCGTAAGCCAGTTGAACTAAATTAATTATCCACAGATGAACACAGATCAAAAAGATGCCTACATAGGTGGAGATATTACCAGTTGTTCTAGTCCGTTCCTGATTTAGCTGATTCTGGCTTAAGTAGGGGAAAGGCGATCGCATCGCGTATACTGGCACAATCAGTTAGTAACATGACTAACCTATCAATACCAATGCCTAAACCACCCGTAGGGGGCATTCCATATTCTAAAGCTGTGAGAAAATCTTCATCTACACCTTGGGCTTCTAAATCACCAGCTGCTTTTAAGGCTGCTTGAGCTTCTAAACGTTCTCTTTGGTCTATTGGGTCTGTGAGTTCTGAGAAGCTGTTAGCAGTTTCACGCCCCACGATAAATAATTCAAATCGTTCTACCAAACCCGGCTGAGAACGATGGGGTTTAGCTAGGGGTGAAATTTCCACTGGATAATCTATGACAAAGGTAGGCTGAATTAATTTTTCTTCTATTTTTTGTTCAAAGGCTTCGTTTAAAAGTTTGCCGATTGTTGGTGCATCTTCTATACCTTGAAGCGCAGCATTTTTACTTGCAGCTTTTGCTTCTTCCAATGTAGAAAAAGAATTGAAATCTAAGCCTGTATGTTCTCTGACTAAATCATGCATGGTCACCCGTCGCCAAGGTGGTGATAAATCTATCTGTGTCCCTTGGTAAGTAATTTGTAATGTTCCGAGAACTTCTTGGGCTACGGTGGTAATAATTCCCTCTGTGAGGGCCATCATATCATGGTAATCCGCGTAGGCTTGGTAAACCTCAATGGAAGTAAATTCAGGATTGTGACGGGTTGATACTCCCTCATTGCGAAAAATGCGCCCTAATTCAAATACCTTTTCAAAACCACCGACAATCAACCGCTTTAAATGAAGTTCGGTAGCGATTCGCAGATACAACTCCATTTCTAAGGTGTTGTGGTAAGTGATAAAGGGACGCGCATCAGCACCGCCAGCCTCACTTTGTAAAACCGGAGTTTCAATTTCCAGAAAATCCCGTTCTTCTAGGTAGCGGCGAATTCCGGCAGTAATTTGGGCGCGACGGCGGAAAGTTTGCCGCACTTCGGGGTTGACAATTAAATCTACATAGCGCTGACGGTAGCGTTTAGCAACATCGGTTAAACCATGCCACTTGTCGGGGAGCGGTAACAGGGATTTGGTCAGGATGCTATATTCTTTGACGTAGACAGATAATTCGCCCTTTTCAGTCCGTTTAATAGTACCTCTGGCTCCCAGAATGTCACCTGCATCTGTAAGTTGTTTGAGATGGGTGAAAGCTTCGCCATCAACATCTGCCATCCATTCTTGGATACGATTTTTTTCGAGATAAAGTTGAATAGCGCCAGTTTCATCTTGTAGGGTGAAGAAAGCTAGTTTACCGAAAACCCGACGCGCCATAATACGGCCAGCAACGGCAACATCTAAATGAACTTCTTCACCATTGGGTAAGTCGGCAAATTTTTCTTGTAATTCTGCTGTGTGATGGGTGGACTCCCAACGATAGGCGTAGGGGTTAGCTCCTAGCTGCTTGAGTTGGTTGACTTTTTCCAGCCTGGCGGCACGGATATCTTCTTCGGACATGGTAAGGGACTAAATAGGGCAACATATATTATAGATGCTGGAAAAGTTCACAGTCATAGATATTTATAGTGAATACCGAGAGGAAATGGCCTGCATCTTCAGGTCTGCCAACTCTAGGATCGTATTTATCAGGTCTTTTTGTTCTGGTGGTAAATTCAGCTTTTTTAAACCCTGATTGATGTCGTCACCAGATCGCATATTTTCAGCCAGTTTTGCTCGCTGGGAGGTATTTAATATTGCCACTATGTCTTTATTTCTTCTCTGACGTACAGCCTGGACTTGTTGTTGCTGCTGTGGTGTGTTCATGGAGTGTGTGGGAGAGATGTTAGTATCCCAAAATAAGCTAGAATCAGTATTTTTAGTGATTTGGGCAATAATGATACTAGGGATAGACTTGTTTGGGAGGGTTTGGGCCAAGGCAATTCCCGGAATTAAGATTACAAAGGCGCAAATAGTGGCGAGTATTGATAGTCGTTTGATCAGCTGAACTGCCATATTAAAAAAATTCTTATTTAGATGCATTGCCAAAGTTAAACAAATCAATATCTAATGGCTATGAGACTAAGTTATGGGGTAGGTATCATCTTCATTCTGAAGATTTAAGGAATTTTCAAGTCTGAGTGGTTGAATTTTGCTAAAAATTAGTGATGATTTGGCTAGTCATATTTTTTCATTTTGTTAATTTGTTGTTGCAATTCTTCAATTTGTTGTCGCAAAATTTCGGCTTCCTGTGAGGAAGTTTCGGAGGTAACATCTACTTCCCCTGATGCAGGCGATCGCTGATAATTTCCTGCGCGAATTTGTTGATATTGTTCAGATACAGACCACTCTTGCAAATACCGTAATCGTTCGACTGGGAAAGGATGGCTCAACATCGTGCCTTGAAAGCCATTATACAGCAAGAACTTATAAACCTGATTCAGTCTATTTTCATCTAGTAAATGATAATTTTCTGACTGTTTAACAAATTCTTCTAAGCTACATTCATGAGCATATTTAATACTACCGCCGGAAACTTTCATCATGGATGACATAACAGTGTTTAAGTCATCTATGACTAACAAAGCAGCCCGGTCTGCGGTTAACTCGGCTTTACGTCGCCATTCAAAAAAGGCATAAATCAAAGCTTGAGAGACGAAATTGCCAAGACCGAAGGTTAATTCCCCTAGGGCAGAAGCGGCACTCATAGCCCACATGGCCATTTGAATTAGAATAGTATGACCACATTTAATATGACCTAGTTCATGGGCTAAGACTGCCCTAATCTCGGAGGGATCAAGTAAGTCTAAGGTTCCTGTGTTGATGACTACGTAGGGATTTTCCTGCCCCAGGGCATAGCTATTAGCTTGGGGATTCTGTACGACAAACAACGCAGGTTCTGGGTAAACGTCCAAATCGCGGACACATTCCCGGAACATATGGTAAATAGTGGGGTATTGACGCGTGCTTACTTGGATGGTGTTACCCATCAGATAGACTAATTGGGGGCGTTCGTAGAACAATTCTACAAATTTACGAGCGATTAAATCAAATCCTGGCAAATTTCGTAAAGCTTTCTCGGCTTGGCGATCAAGTGGATGTCTGAAGGCTTCGCTGGATATTCCTGTGTAAGTTGGCATAATTGAGGGTAATGGATGATGGGTGATGGGTCTTGAGTAGTCGCTAAGGACTAATTACAAGATAATGGAAATGGGGCGACGGAAATTAGAAATCACTTTGTATGGGATTAAAAGCTTGTGATTGAGGCTGAAGTTCATTTGTCACTACATAACTTCCTGCGATCGCAGTCGGGGTTTCCTTCCTGGCCCCATCATTTAACGATGGCAAGGTTGGTAGCGCGTGCCTTGCGCCTAGGACGTAGCGCCTTAATTCAAGTTGGGGCCGTTTCTGGCTATCAAGGTCGGTATCGCACTAGTTTTGTGGCATCGGCTTTGATGTGGTACGGTCCGGTAATTATTGTCGCCCCCGAAGCAGTACAGCAGCGGTTACTACAGGTGGAAATTCCCCGTCTACAGCAGTGGCTACCAGCTAATAAACCGATTAGGACAGGTGAAGTTTGGCCGGGATCTGATTTTCCTGGAGTACTGCTGATATCTCCCCAGGCTTGGTTAAAGGGGCAGTTTGCATCTGCTGATGTTTTTCCTGCTGGGATTCCTACAATTATTGATGGGGTGGATGATTTAGAAGATTGGGTACGGGATCACCTGACCCAAGATATTACACCCCATGATTGGGATCAACTGATGTTAGCTTGTCCTGACAAGGCGGACGTGATTCGCTCGGCACGGGCGCAACTAACTCGCGTTCTGTTCCAGCACCCAGTTAATCCCTATGAGTGCTATCTTATTTCTCCCTTAGAACAAAAAATATTATGTGATTTATATGAGCAAATAAGGTATGTAAAAACACTAACAAAGCCATGGGAAAATTTTGGTGTGCAATTGTTTAATAGTAAAGAAAATATGGGCGGATGTTCTCTATTATGGGCAACACTTGAGCGTCGCCAAGGGGTGTTTTATTTACACTCTGCTCCCATGGAATTAGGAAAAAGTATCGCGCCTATTTGGCTCAGACAGCCAGTGGTCTTAGTAGGTAGCGCTTTGGAACCGGAAACTGAAGCGCCTTTGTTCCGTGAGCGTTTGGGTTTAAATGAGATAACTTGCTTGAAGTTCTCTAATGAGACTCAAGGCGCAGCAATTCAATTGTATATACCCCATAAATTGCCTCTACCCAATACCCCAGAGTTTCAAGGAGCATTTATTCACAAAGTGCGGACACTGGTTTGTCTGAGCGCTACGGCCCCTGGTTTGACGGTTGTATTGGTGGGAGATGTGCCACTAAAGGGTCGAGTGGGTGCTATTCTGGCCTCGGAATTTGGTTCACGGGTTCAGGTGGAAAGGACTTGCTTGGATGATAATGGGATTTTAATTAGTGGGTGGGAATTTTGGCGATCGCATCAGTCGGTTTTACCAGCCCCCCATCTGTTAATTATTGCTACTTTACCGTTACCATCTTTAGAAAGTCCCCTTGTAGCTGGTAGGGTTGCTTACTATAAGCGATCGCATCAGGATTGGTTTCGTCTATTCTTATTACCAGCGGCTTTGAATGAATTACAACGAGCGATCGCACCAGTCCGAGAAAGTCAAGGTATTGTAGCTTTACTCGACAGTCGTGTAGTTAACCGCAGTTATGGCGCACAAGTACTGGCTGTCCTCAGTCCTCTAGCACGTATTAACTATCTTGATCCCAGTCTGTTTTCTCATCCTGATGAAGAGAGTTCTGGCTAGGTGAGTATTGACTTTTATCAATTACCATGCGATCGCCTCATAGCAAGCGCTATTATCAACTTTGGTGCAAGCATATTAAAACCTCATTCAAGAATTGTTGATTATGGGTGAAGCAAAGCGTCGTAAAACTACACTCGCAGAGAAGTACGGTCAAGAATCTCGGATCTTACCTTGGGTTCCCATCACCAAAACTCAATCTGAACAGTTTATGAACTGGACTACTCGCGGAACCTGGTTCTGTATTGGTGTTATGGTAGTAGCTTGGATAACTATCCGTTTTATCGGTCCGGCTTTCGGTTGGTGGCAAGTAGTCGATTAAAATATCCACCGCTATACTTAACTTATCGGGTATAGCGGGGGTTGGGACATTAGGGTGATTCCTAAATTCTAATTTTACTTACTGTGGGCGGTAATACTTCAAGAATTAGAAAATACTGACAAAATGGCACCATAACTATCCTGTATTCAGTTATTCTCAGTCATAAGCCATGGATACTTAGGTTAGGTATTTGGTAGTATTGTTGACAATAATAAAACACAGATTCAGCACTACTCCCACATATACCGATTGCTGCTTCGTCCCATGGGAAAATAGTTTAGATGAGTATTAGATTCAAGTGGAATGCCCTAGAGGATTGTCTACGAAAAATACGCCAGTAGTTTCAATTGTTGTTCTCAGACAATTTTGGCGTTATACAGCAGATTAGGTGATAGATAGGTACTATATGAAGGCTAAAAATATTTGGTCATCCTGACCATCTAACTGTACCTCAACCAAGTAGAAATTGCTGTATGTCCGGCAAAATGACCACTGGAAATTTTATACTGTTGACTCATACGAAATTTGGGTTACCCTGAAAACGGAATTGTTTCAGTTAGGCATTTAGTCGGACATACATAACTAACGAGGTGAAGTTTATGAAATACGTCCGAGCAGTCAATCCCTGAAATTGAATAGTTTGATACCGCAAGCTGTAAATTTATTTACTACCCTAAACAAGGTAATTAATTAATAATCTTACAGGACTTTGGTAAAGGTAATGTTTAGTCTACAATACCAGTGGATGCAAAAAGCTAAAGAAAATATAAAGACGACTGAAATCACTGTGGTGTCTGGAGGAAAAAAGTGTTTCTGAGACTAGCGCATCAACACCAACAATTCGTTCAAGACTTGGTAATGAATCTACAAGCCTTGGCAATTGTACTAGAACGACGCGGTTACCCTGCGTCATGTTATACCTGTGGCGACCAGATGAATAGTGCTTCATTTATGGTAAGCTTAGGCGACAATCACTTGATTCGATTCTTAGTATCCGATTATGGGATTACTTGGACTGAAATGCGAGATGATCGTGAATTAATGAAGTTAGAGGGTGCAGAAGCCATTAATCAGTTACAAGAACTGGCTAATCTTGTCAAACAATCTACGCCAAATGGTTCCGGCAACAAAACTCTGGCTAAAAAGTGATAGGCTTGACCATGTGCACTAACTAAAATGTTTGTTCTGATTGCGGGTTGACAGTGTAAACACAAGTGAAAAAACCTGATACACATTTATTTTCATTTGCTAGGGTGCGTTATGGACTATGCTCCTAACGCACTTGGAAACATTGGTGTTTACATAGCAGTGAGTCCCGGTAGACAATTCTGTGAGATGTGAAACATTGATAACTGTTAACAAACTGAAAAATGTCTGAAAAAGAAGCGATTCCAGGGGAATTACCAGCAAATAGTGCCATTGATGTACCATCAAACGGCAAATTTGAGAGTTGGTTTGAATATCCGGTAAGAGTACAACCCCATCATACTGATTATGGAGGTGTGGTTTGGCATGGTACTTATTTAACTTGGATGGAAGAAGCAAGGGTGGAATGTTTGCGCTCCATCGGTATTGATTTTGCTGATTTAGTGTTATTAGGCTGTGATTTACCGGTGGTAGAACTTTCAGTACGTTATCACCGTGCAATTCAGTTAGGAATGGCTGTAATTGTCAAAACGCGTATTGCTGAAGTAAGCGGTGTCCGCATGAACTGGGATTATGGAATTGTTTCCACAGATGGACAGCAGTTATACACCACGGCTAAGGTCACATTAGTAGGATTGGATCGCGAAAGAGGTAAGATCATGCGTCAGCTACCTGCAAGTATTAAGGATGCGTTAGAGAAGCTTCCTAGGTTAGAAAAATGATCCGCAATACAGGTAGGTTGCTAATAGGTGATATAATCTACTGCGGTGGCGAAATTGTTTGAGCAATTTGCATAATCTGTTGCCAAATATCTTCAGGTGTGATTCCAAAGCCGACATTTAATAAAATTACTATAGCTGCAATTGTTAATGCGTTCTTAAAAGTAGTTTTGAGAACTTTTAACAAGATAACAAAGACTATCCAAGCAAGAATGAGGATGGGAATCATAAATGTTAATTACTGAATATGTCCTATTTTTAATGGTGAGAGTGAATATTGATGTATGTGTTTAATATTATTTTCCTTGAAAGATGCACAAAACAGTAGGACTGAAAATACTGGCTATATTTTGGTTGCAGGATTGGTAACTCACTGAAAGCGGATAGAAAATACTCTTGTAGCAGTTGCACGCAGCTTAATAATATTCTTGGTCGTATATTTTGACACTAATTCTTATCTGGTGACTCTACCCTATATCTTCCATATTCTTGTGATAAATCCGTGATATTTGAATCAATATTAGTAATTTTTAAGAATTTACGCTTAACTATATCTAAATTTTATGACTCAGCCACAATGATTTATAAAGCCAGTGAGGAGGGTTAGCCTATATAACCGACCTCACTAAATATTTTGATACTATCGACTTGTAGGGGACAGGGGAATTACTTTGGTAGGAGATTTTAATTTGTGAGCTAATGTTACAACTTCTTGCCTAGCCCATTTATCTGCTGCCAAAATGTCATTTAAAGATGGATTGCTACAGTTATGATTTTGATGGCGATCGCAGACTAATTCGATACATCGGGGAATATCTAAAAATTGAATTTTCTCATCTAAAAATAAAGCCACAACCTGCTCATTGGCAGCATTTAATACAGCGGGCATGGAACCCCCAGCCTTACCAGCAGCATAAGCCAACTGCATACAAGGATACTTCTGATGGTCTGGTTCACGGAAAGTCAAATTACCAGCCTTAACCAAATCTAGCCTTTCCCAGTCCGTGTAGATGCGCTCAGGCCAAGACAAAGCATAAAGTAACGGTAACCGCATATCCGGCCAACCCAGTTGAGCCAAAACCGATGTATCTTGTAACTCAATAAGTGAGTGAATAATACTTTGGGGATGAATGACAATATCAATATCTTGATAATCTAAGCCAAAAAGGAAATGAGCTTCAATTACCTCTAATCCCTTATTCATTAAAGTAGCCGAGTCTACGGTAATTTTCCGCCCCATAGACCAGTTAGGATGCTTGAGAGCATCAGCAACCGTCACATCTGCTAACTTAGCTACATCCCAATCACGGAAAGCCCCACCGGAAGCAGTGAGTAAAATTCGCCGCAAGCCATTCTTGGGGACACCCTGGAGACACTGAAAGATTGCGGAATGCTCAGAATCAGCGGGTAAGAGTTTGACACCGTGTTTTTCTACCAGAGGTAAAACCACCGGACCCCCTGCGATTAAAGTTTCTTTATTTGCTAAAGCAATATCTTTACCAGCTTCAATAGCAGCGATAGTCGGTAATAAACCAGCACAACCCACAATACCGGTAACTACGGTTTCCGCATCACCATAACGGGCCACTTCGATGACTCCAGAAGTACCGGCGACTAAAATAGGTTGGGGATCAAGGTCTTTAATGGCTGCTTGCAGTTCTGGTAATTTCTCCTGGGCAGAAATCGCCGCTATACTGGGTCGAAACTGGCGAATTTGAGCCGCTAACATCTCTACATTATTTCCAGCAGCCAATCCCACGATCCGAAATTGGTCTGGATACTGAGTGACAATATCTAAAGTTTGAGTACCGATGGAGCCGGTAGAACCCAGAAGGGTAATAGCCTTCATAATTGCTTAAGAATTTACAGACAACTTCTAGTTTGACACTCTCTCGTACCAGATTGTCGGGAATTTTAGTTTTTATCGTTTATACCTGAGAGATTTAAACCGAAATTTTGAGATAATACTGGGGACTATAGCTTAAGTAGTCTTAAGTATTAATTAGCGGAAAAACAGGTAGTTAATTATGAAGAAAAATAGTTGGTTGGGACTAGGGAAACAAAGCCTAATTCGACCTGGTGCTATTGGTTGGATGATTGGGGTGGGGACTTTAGTTTTATTTGCAGCTAGCAGTTTAAGACACTTTTTATTCCAATCCACTGCTTTTGATTTAGGTATTTTCGACCAGGCGATTTACTTAATTAGTCAAGGTGAAAACCCTATATCTTCCTTTTTAGGGTTTCATATTATTGGGGATCATGGTGCTGTAATTTTTTATCCTTTAGCTTTGTTATATAAGGTCTACCCCAGCGTTTATTGGTTATTTATTGTCCAAGCGCTAGCTTTATCTTTAGGTGCTTTACCTACATATCATTTAGGGATGATAGCAGGACTAAAAGAGAGCCAAGCAATTGGTATGGCTGGTGTGTATTTGTTATATCCAGTGATATTTAATGCTAACTTATTTGATTTCCACCCGGAAGTTATTGCTGTACCTTTACTGTTGAGTGCAGTTTTGACAGCGCGTCTGGGAAAAATAACTTGGTTTTCTGTTTGTGTAATCTTAATTTTAAGCTGTAAAGCTGTGTTATCTTTGACTGTTGCTGGGATGGGACTATGGTTACTGTTTTTTGAGAAACGGCGTTTTGCTGGTGCGATCGCTCTTTTGTTAGGAACAGCTTGGTTTTTAATAGCGACTCAGTTAGTGATTCCCTCCTTTAGTGGAGCAGAAGCAGCAGCAGTTGGACGTTACAGTTATTTAGGTAATTCAGTTCTAGAGATTGCTCAAAACTTATTTTTCCAACCACAGCTAATCTTAGAAAAACTTTTTTCTATAGATAATTTAGTCTATTTAGTTTTATTATTGTCACCAATTATTTGGGGTCTTTCTTCTGCTAGTTTTAAATCATTAATACCAGCTATTCCTTGTATTTTTCTCAATCTACTAGCAGACTATCCCGCACAAAAGGACTTGGTTCACCAATATTCATTACCAGCTTTACCTTTTCTAATATTGGCTGTAATTGCTAGTCTGTCTTTGGGTAAGGGATGGATCCAAAATAGACGTGGGATGATTATCTGGTCATTGATAGGATTTCTTTGCTTGGCAAAATTTACTTACTTTGGTGGGAGATATTTAAGTTCTGTAGACAATTTGCAAGCTACCTATAAAGCAGTATCACAAATAAAGACCAAAGGAGGCGTTTACACAACCTCACAAATTTCCCCACATTTAAGCCATCGACAAATAATTAAGTTTACGGATGGTAATTTTCCCCAGGACTTCAAGATTTTTGAGTATATCTTGTTAAATGTTCGTCATCCTGGTTGGGGAAGTAATCAAGATTTTGCCAATTCTCTGGTTAAGCAAATCACTTCTAATCCCGAATTTAAATTAGAGTTTCAGGAGGAAGATGTGTACTTATTTAGGAAAAACTTATAATACAGTGGATTGTATTTACATTTATCCTGCTATCCTAAGAGGATGTTTGTCAAGTCATGATTAGTGTGTCGAATATTCTTTGACCCCACCTTAACCCTCCGCTTGTAAGGGGAGGGGACTGGATTTAATCAATTAAATGGTGTCAAGATGTGATATAAATTACCTATGTAAAACTTATCAAACATCCTCTAAGGGTAAACTAACTGCCTAAGATGAGTTATTTTAAGTGAGCAATAAAGAAACTATCATCATGTAGGATATTGGGATATTTACTGAGAACAGTATTAATTCTGTTTTTTTGCATATCATCTAAGGAAGATTTATAGCTCTGGATAAAATCAAAGCTACCTACTAAATAATCAGCACCTAACTGTATTTTAGACATAATATATTCTTCATTTAAGTCTCTAGGATTGATCATCCATCCTTTTCTATGGGATAAATAGAGCAAAGTAGGATCACCACCTGTTGTAAAAATTGTTAATGTATCAGATGGTATTTTGTCTTTAACTATTTCTGCTAATTGGAACACTTTTGATTTATTTGCCCTTTCCTTAGACATATAATCTATAGAATAAATAGTAAAACTAGTGAGTATAGATAAGGATAAACAAATTGCTAAAAACTTCTTGATATTTTTTCCCTGATGATTTTTGTTGAAATATTTACTAAAGAATTTTCCTATAAATACAACGCCAGGTAACATAAAAGGTAATTGATAATATTCATGTACTAAGCTAGTCGTAGGTGCTAAAATCCAAGTTAATACTACTGACAATAACCAAATATCAAATAAGTACTCCTGTTGGGTTTTCCTTTTCATTAATAAGCCAGCTATAAATATAGGAAACATAAGGACAGCAAATTGTCTTACAATAGTTCTAAAACTTATTTGTAACCAAAAATTAGACTTTAATATTAAATCGTATTTGTATCTGTCGGATGAACCACCCCAAAAACCAAAGGTATTACCATATTCTAAAAATATTTGATGGGCGTGGTAATACCACAAAGCAACAGTTATTATAATAAATAAACTATATAGCCAAAGATAGATTTTAGTAAAAATCTTGTGAGAGAATTTATGATAAGCCAAAAATAATAATGGTAAACCTACATATATGATTGGCAGAACTTTAATAAGACAAGCCAAAGACACGAATAATGCTGATATACACAAAAGATGTAATTTCTGGGATTCTAACCATTTATTGAAATAGTATATACCTCCAACAGAACACATTAAAAGCATCGATTCTGGTTGGAAAGTTCGACTGTAATAGATACTAACAGGCAAAATACTAAACCATAAGCAAGACCAAAAAGCTGTTGCATCATTAAAGTAAGTTCTAATCAGTTGATATAGAAAAAATATTGTAAATAAAGAAAAAGTAACAGATATCAATCTGCCGAATAGTTCATGTACACCGAAAAATTTATAAAATATAGAGACAATAAATGAATAAATTGGAAATTCCGTTTCACAATAACCAGGTGAATTACCGCCCCAGTCAATTTGTGGATAAAATAAGTTAAACCCATTCTCATAGAAATTCCTTGCCATTGCTGCTGTGTCTGCTTGTCGCCAGGAATGAATACCTATAATTGGTGAGTTAATATTATACAATCTCACGCTGAGAGCTATACCCAGTAAAAATAATACTGGTGACTTCTTGAGTTGATATTCTATATAATTAATTAAAAAAAACATAATTACTACCCTGTCAGGAGATATTTCACTGCACAAAAGATAGCTAATTCAGTGGCTGAAATCAAATTTATCCTAGCCAACCACCACTACCATAGTTGAACCATTGTGATCCCAACCAAACCGCGCCAACGGCGGCAATTACCCACATCAGCCGATTTAACTTAGGTACAGATAATGATGTTAACATGACACCAATAGATACAAAAGCATAGGGTGTACCAAAGTAATAACGAGCATTGCTATACAGGTATCCAGCATTAACTAAGAAGTTAATGATGCAATGAACGCCAGAAAATGCTATTGCGTAAAGCACAGTAAACGATCTCCAATTATTGAGTACCTGTCTGGGGTGGTGGATGGGTATAGACTTGATCCAGCCCTTGGCAAAATAACTTAATCCTGTAAGAATAGCTATAAACAATAGGGGATGGAATAAAAAAATGTATATCCATGGTTTAGATGGAAGATTAATAACGATTTCCCTCCAACCTCGATAGATGGCGTATAACAGGTAGCCCAATAGGGCAAAAACTAGAATAGATGTATAAAGGGCGTGGATATCCATCAGTAAAGAGCGGGGAAAAACCAGCAACCAAGGACGAAAAGCTATGGTTTTTCCCCATGACTGTTGGGCTTGAAAAGGCGCGAGGAAATTTCCTGCAGTGTTCATACAGAAGAATCCATAAATGCTGTAGCCAACAATACTGCCAATGCCAATTAAGATACTTAGGGTCGTGGTGTTTGCTGTTAATGGTAGATCATCGGCATTAGATGAAGAGATCCTGCGGATAATGGATAAAATTATCAGTATGAACGTGATTGCAAACCAGGACTGTAGTAAAACTGGGCGCAGGAGATTTAGTAAAACCGAAAGCACAAAAATGGCTCCATATAAACTCAAGGTTTTCACTGGAGAAATTTCTTTTTGCTCCGCAGTGTGTAAGCTCAGTAGAAATAGGAGGCTCAAGAGGCTAAAAAGACTTTCGGTATAACCTATAGAATGAAAAATTGCATTTGGACCGAGGGCATATAGTATAAATACTAAACGTGAAACATTTGTGTTTTTGATGATGCGATCAAATGTGAGTCGAGCCAGAGGTAGTGACGCTAGAAATATTACCTCAGAGGTGACAATCATCACCTTTAATGCTTCCTCTACTGTGTCAGGTTTTGTCAGTACTCGCACCAAACTCGGCCATAAGGGATAAAAAGCACTACACGCAGGATTTACGGCTAGTTGTGCATAAATACTTGCGTCCCAATACTGAAAATTTTCTATGTGATCCAAAAGCCAAAACTTTGTCCATCCTTCACCTGTGGCTAAGAGGAGTGAAGTTTGGATCAAAAAATAGATCACGCCAACTAATAAGCAAATAATCATAGATAATTCTTATATGTAAAAGTTTGAAAAGTCGCGGATGTGGTAGAAAAGTTTTCTGGTGTGGAAGCTGTGAATAGATAATATACAGCACTAAGAGAGCAAAGTGATAATACTCTGGAAATGCTTAATTATTAGCATTTATGGAAAAACCGAGATATTGCTGGCAATTGTTGCCAATAAATCCGCAAACAGTATAATAATTGACTGCTTTTTGTACATTATTAATGGGACAATCTATGCACTTAATTGTTTTAGGTTCCAAATTGTATCAGGGAAAAATCTATAATTATTCAGTTGAAAATTTAACTTTTTCTTCCAGAGATAGTAATGACAAATGGGTAATGCTAGGCTATGCTCTCAAGAGCAAAATATCACGTGATTGAAGAGCGGATAAGATTTACTTAAATATCACAGAAAATAAATTGTAACTTGCTATTTGTTGCAATTGCTATCTGGCAATATGAGAGAGGAATAAAATTTTCAATGCTAGCCGGGAAATTTTCCAGTATGTGTCAGTTTTCGGATAATTATGATTATCTTTTTTATACAGTAATTACAGTATAAAAAATAATTACTTATGAGTTAGGTACAAAAGAGCGGGTACTGACAGGGTAGTGTAGCGTGGCGTAAGTTATTGCCCACCTCACAAGATTTATGATATCAAGATGTGTATTTTATTTACCACCAAAAGTGCTGTATGTGTGTTTCTATCAAAAATTATGGATACGACCAAAAATCTGCGTATCTAGTATTTATAACCAAGTGTGTTATGAAACTACCGTCACAACTATAACTGATAGTTCTACCCTTAAAGGAGCTATGAAGTGGCAAAAACTAAGACTTTTTTGTGGCCGCAAGGAATACTAATTGCATTGCTTTTCTTGAGTGCTAGTTTGAGCATTAGCTTAATGTTATTCATCAAGCCCAATGCATCTGATAGCTCCCGTGGCGTAGCCATTGCTCAGGGCAGACGAGGTATAAATATAAATAATTTACCTGCCGCCAAGGTCGGTACTCAGCAGCGCATTGAGCAGTTAAAGGCGGCGATGCTCACTAGTTGGGAGCAAGAAGCAAACACTAAGGGTGTTACCTCTGGTGCACCAGCACGCTTTCAAGGAGCAACTATTAAGGCGGGGAAATTGAATCAAGATCAAAAAGTGATTGCTCTGACTTTTGATGATGGCCCTTGGAGGGAAACCACTTCACAAGTGCTGGATATTCTTAAACAAAATAATATTAAAGCTACATTTTTTGTTGTTGGACAGAATGTTAAGAATTATCCCACTCTAGTGCAGAGGGTGATTGCTGAAGGTCACGCCATTGGTAATCATACTTGGCATCATTGGTATCATTATATGAATCCCAATGCAGCAGCCTATGAAGTTAAGCACACAACGGAGATAATTTATCAAGTTACTGGTGTCAAAACAAATTTGTTTAGACCGCCGGGGGGAATTATGCACAATGGACTAGCTGCTTATGCTAGAAATAATCAGTATGCCATTGTTCTGTGGTCGTCGGATTCATTAGACTATTCCCTACCCAGTGTTCCGAACTTGGTCAATAATGTTTTTCGGAACGCACAACCTGGCGGTATTGTGTTGTTGCATGATGGGGGTGGAAATCGTTCCCAAACTGTGCAAGCTTTACCGGAAATTATTAGTAAGTTTCGAGAGCAAGGTTATAGTTTTGTGACTATTCCAGAACTTTTAGTGATGGAAGACAAAAATCAAACTTTGCTCGCAAACAAAAAATAATGCTTATGGCTAATCCATGGAAATTACAGGAAATTTCATCTGAGTGACATACGCAAGGGCGGGTAAGGCCACCCCAGAAAAGTTTTATCATTCATATCTGTACTTCAGATTCGGTGCAAGGTGCTGTATGAGTTGTAGAGACGTTAGTTATTAACGTCTCTACAGTTTTTTAACTGTTGAGAAAAGTTGGGTAGCTTGTGGTGATTACCTAAACTGAACTCAACTGTTTTTCCACAATAGCTTGGGGATTTGCTTCTGGACTCTGGGCTTCAGAAGGTGGTACTAGTTGCCAGAATTTAGGCAAGTATTCTGACCAGTTTTGCAGAATCATTTTTGCTTTTGGTGAACCAGTGCGATCGCCATGATTTCTGATTAATTCTTGCAATTGTTTTGCGCCCGCTTCTGTCAGCACTCGCTGGACTTTGACAATTTCTGGATTGACTAACTCCGGGAAAGAATTGTCTTCATCTACGAAGTATGCTAGTCCGCCAGTCATCCCTGCGCCCACGTTACGTCCTACTTTCCCCAAGACAACAATCACACCACCGGTCATGTACTCACAGCAGTGGTCTCCCGCACCTTCAATAACTGCCATACCTTTGGAGTTGCGTACAGCGAAGCGTTCACCGGCTAAACCGTTGGCGAATAATACCCCACCCGTGGCACCATAAAGGCAGGTGTTACCAACTATGACATTTTGTGATGCTGCGTAGGTAGCATCAGAAGGGGGTTTGATGATGATTTCACCACCGTGCATCCCCTTACCCACATAGTCGTTAGCTTCTCCTGTCAAGGTCAAAATCATCCCTGGGAGGTTGAAAGCACCAAAGCTTTGCCCCACACTACCTTGGAAATTGAGGTTAATTTGTCCTTCAAAACCACTGTCACCATAGCGAGAAGCGATCGCACCGGCTAACCGTGCTCCCACTGTTCTATCTGTGTTAACTACCGCCAGTGTTTTTGTAGCAGTGGTATTTTGGGCGATCGCCCTTTGAATATCCGGGTCAGCCAGCAATTGGTCATCTAGCACCACACCGTTACTGTGGACTTCTTCATGTAGTAACCAGGTACGGTTATTTTTACCATCTGGGAGGTTTAGTAAACAGTCGAGGTTGAGTGCTTGGGTTTTGCTAACTTTTGCCCCCTCTCGTGTGGTTAACAAATCAGCCCGTCCGACAATTTCTAATAAGGAGCGGTAACCGAGTCTTGCTAATAAATGGCGAACTTCTTCAGCGATAAAATAGAAGAAATTGACTACATGTTCTGGCATTCCTGTAAACCGCTTGCGAAGTTCTTCTTTTTGAGAAGCAACACCCACAGGACAGTTATTAGTGTGGCAGATGCGCGCCATAATACAACCTTCGGCAATCATGGCGATGGAACCAAAACCAAATTCTTCACCGCCCATCAAAGCGCCCATGACCACATCCCAACCAGATTTTAGCCCACCGTCTACACGCAAAATCACGCGATCGCGTAGGCCATTTTGCATTAATACACGATGTACCTCAGTTAACCCTAGTTCCCAGGGTGAACCTGCGTGTTTAATAGAACTCAGTGGTGATGCTCCTGTACCACCGTCATGACCAGATATCTGAATAATATCGGCGTTAGCTTTAGCTACACCCGCCGCAATAGTCCCAATACCAATTTCCGCCACCAGCTTTACAGATACCTGTGCTGTGGGGTTAATTTGGTGCAGGTCAAAAATCAGCTGTGCTAAATCTTCAATGGAATAAATATCATGGTGGGGTGGGGGTGAAATCAAGGTTACACCGGGCTTAGAGCGCCTTAACATAGCAATGTAAGGACTAACTTTTGCTCCTGGTAGTTGTCCACCTTCCCCGGGTTTTGCTCCTTGGGCGATTTTGATTTCAATTTGTTGGGCGCTGCTTAAATATCCTGGTGTGACCCCAAAGCGTCCGGATGCTACTTGCTTAATAGCACTAGAAGCTGTGTCACCATTGCGCAAGCCATGCAAATGAGGTAAAGTCGATGATTTACCGGATGGGTCTACGTCATTTAGCACTTTATACCGGACTGGATCTTCCCCACCCTCCCCAGAGTTAGATTTGCCACCAATGCGGTTCATGGCTATAGCCAAAGTCTCATGGGCTTCTCTTGATAATGCACCTAAAGACATCCCACCAGTACAGAAGCGTTTGACAATCTCACTGACTGATTCTACTTCTTCTAAAGGGATGGGGGAGCGATCGCTTTGGAAGTCCAACAAATCACGCAAAGCTGTTACTGGTCGTCCTTGTAGGTGCTGCTTGTAAACTTCGTAGTGGTCATATTGTTTACCATCCACGGCTTTATGGAGCGCCTTGGCCATTTCTGGGTTATTCATATGGTATTCTCCCTTGGGGAAATACTGAACAAAACCCAAATTTTCTAACTTCTTAGCGGTCAGTTCCGGGAAGGCTTTGCGATGGAAACAAAGCACTTCTTCTGCTAATTCCTTGACGCTTAACCCACCGATGCGGGAAGTTGTACCACAGAATCCCAATGCTAATAAATCCCCACCGATACCAATGGCTTCAAAAATTTGCGCCGCTTGATAACTGGACAGTAAGGATATTCCCATTTTTGAGAGAATTTTTAGTAAACCGGAGTTTACCGCTTGGCGATAATTCCCTAAAGCTTCTTCTAGGGTAAGCTTGGTTATTTTACCCCGTTCCATAAAGTTTTGGGTTTTGGGTTTCCACCACCAGTCGCGGACAGTATCCAAAGCTGTGTAAGGACAAACCGCATCAACTCCATAGCCAATCAAACAGGCGAAGTGATGTGTACTCCAGCACTGGGCTGTTTTCACAATCAAGGATGTTTTAGTTCGTAGACCTTGCTGTATTAGGTGATGATGTACTGCTCCCACTGCTAGTAAGGGAGGAATGTAAGTATATTCAGCACTAATGCCATTATCTCCTTCTGGGCAATCGCTGAGGATCAAAATCTTTGCTCCAGCCTTGACAGATGCCGCAGCTTGTGCATTTAAAGACTGTACAGCATCTTTTAATCCTTCTGGTCCTTGGGCGATCGCAAACAAGGTGGATAATTCCGCTGTTGCAAACCCTGATAACCGAATCGCCTCTAGTTCTGTCTCCATCAACACAGGGGATTCTAATTTGAGTTTGCGGGCGTGTTCTGGCTTAACTTCTAATAAGTTTCCCCGTTCTCCGAGTTCCACATTTAAGGACATGACCAACCTCTCCCGTAGGGGGTCAATGGCTGGATTTGTCACTTGAGCAAAACGCTGCTTGAAGTAGTCATACAGTAGGTGGGGTTTTTCTGACAGCACCGCTAAAGGAATATCATCCCCCATGCAGAAAGTCGGTTCTTTACCCTCAGCGGCCATGGGTTGAATTACCATTTCTACATCTTCTGTGGTATAGCCAAAGGCCAATTGATGACGCAGTAGGGTTTGTTCATCGCTTCCTATGGCTACCCCACTGATATTTTGGGGCGTGCTGGAATGACTATTCCCATTGCTGGGAGTTTGATGTACTAGGTGTTTGAGTTCTTGGCGATATTGTTTTAACCATTCTCCATAGGGATGCTGCTGGGCGATGTATTGTTTAATTTCCCAATTTTTGAGGATTTCATGGTTGACCAGATCCACAGCAATCATTTGTCCTGGTCCGAGTCTACCTTTTTCCAGAATATTCGCTTCGGGAATTTCTACTACTCCAGCTTCGGAAGCGACAAGGATGTAATCATCTTTGGTAATTAGATAACGAGCGGGTCTTAATCCGTTACGGTCTAGTGTTGCGCCAACTTTTTCACCATCACTAAATACTAACAGTGCTGGTCCGTCCCATGCTTCTTGCAGTCCGCTGTAATATTCGTAAAAATCGATAATTTCGGGATATTGACGCAAAGAAGGTTGATTTTGGTATGCCTCTGGCACCATAATCATTAAGGCTTCCAAGGGGCTACGTCCTGAACGTACCATTAATTCCAGAACGTTATCTAGGGTGGCTGAGTCGCTGTTGTCGATATGAACTAGGGGCTTAAATTCGTCGGAGCGATCGCCCCATACTGGATGATTCAGGCTAGATTCCCGGGCCATCATCCAGTTAATATTACCCAACAAAGTGTTAATTTCCCCGTTGTGACCCAATAAACGCATGGGTTGAGCCAGGGGCCACTTCGGCATGGTATTAGTGCTAAATCGGCGATGGTAAACGGCAAAGGCGCTTTTGTAGGCTGGATTCTTTAAATCGAGATAAAATTCTCCCAAGATAGCAGAGCGCACCATGCCTTTATAGACTATTGTCCGATTGGACAAAGAGCAAATATAGAATTCTGCGGAAATATGCTGAGTAGCTTTGAAAATTCGCCGGCGGGTGATATATAGTTCTCTTTCTAGTTCATCCCCACTTTTATCTGCTGATCCTAGAAAAACCTGTTCTATCTGGGGTTGATTTTCTCTTGCTTGTATCCCCAGTAAATTAGGTTGCACTGGTACTACTCGCCAACCCAGTACGGTTAATTTTTCTGCTGTCGCTATTTCCTCGACTATACCTCTAATTTTTGCCGCTATTTCGCTACTTTGTGGTAGAAATAACATTCCTACCCCCACATTTTCCCGGGAATAGTCTTTTTCAAATAACTCCCAGGGGATTGCTGTCAATATTCCTGCACCATCACCAGAATCTTGGTCAGCGCTACAACCACCGCGGTGTTCTAAACAGGTTAAAGCATCTAAAGCTTTTGTCACAATTTCGTGACTGGCATAATTGCGGCGATGAGCAATAAAACCTACACCACAAGCATCTCGTTCTTCTACTAACCACCTTGGTCCATCTAATGGTTTGATTTGAATATCTGAAATTTTCTGTGTTTGTGATTGATGCATCGCTTTATCTTTCATAGACTGCTCTTGAGATGGTTAGTCACAAATGTTGCCAATATTTGTGAGAAGAATATGCCTTACGCTACGCTAGTGTACCGTAAGCAATTACCCTAGTCTTTGACGTAGTCCCGACCTAGCAGAATCCAGCTTAGACTGTGGGAAAAATCGTTTTACCTGGAAAATATATAAATCACCGAAATTTAGAGAAAATTTTTCACTTCGGTTTTTTCTTGTTTAACCTTTTGCAAATACCTGCGGTTTTTTTTATACTTTTGGTTGATATTCTCAAGCTATTTTTTGGTTCAACTTTCTATTCCCAGATGAAAACAAATTTAGAGTTCAAGTAAAACTTTTTTGGCTTACCCGTAACACAACTTAGTTTTCAAGTGCGGAATAATCCTGATTCATCCCCAAAATCAGCGTATTATACAACATACACATTTGACAATTACTCCAAATATCTGTTGTTGTATATATTTCATTGTTTGATGATGATTTGATCCATCTTGCTAGAAGACAGACCTCACTCAAATAGCAACCATCCGTGAATATTAGATATTTTCACTGGCTTTGCAGCAGCCAAACTAGTTTTTTATACAGCTTGACTGAATACAGTGATGGTTAAAACACTCAGTAATAGTGTTTTTAATGGTGTGATGACTTTTTCAGTTGACAAGAGATAGATAGCCAATTTATATATTATCACATTTATGCAAAAATTCAATCACTATTTCTTAAGATTCCTGTGAAACTTACTGTGCTGCAAGTAGTCTATGCCTAAGCCACCTAAGCTATCAATAATATTGAGGTAAAAATGTCACATCATAGTAAAAAACATTATTGTGCTCTCACCAAGAGCAGTAATCAAAGGTGGCTATGGCTAGTCCACGCCAGCTATCGGTTGCCTTCGAGGATGTTGCGGTCTATAGCACCAACAGCAGTAGTAATTATTATATTCTGCTTATGTACTAAATGGTCTAGTAGAGCTGAGGAATCCTGGATTGATACCAGCCTGGTGACGCAAAACACACCTTGCTGCACATCCACCGGTGGGGTGTTAGCGTCTGGTAACCAAATTATCCTCAATGGTCGTACCTTACCAGGGGCTTGGTTACAGGAGAGAGGAACAGATGGGCGAGTGAAAACTTTTTTGAGTGACGGTGCTCTAAGGCAGATCGTTGGAGTTGATTTTTTGAGCAGCAACAGTGTTGCTAGTCAACCAATAGAATGGTTCTCATCAAACCAGGAACCATCGGTTTTAGCTACCAGGCTGCTGCAAGGCTATCGCTATATGGATATTACTGATTTTACTCAAACAGTAGGTTGGGTGTTACAAGCTAATGGTAATGTTATGGCGATCGCCACGCCAAAAGCTCAAATAAAAAATATTCGTCAAAGTCAACAATCTATCGCTACGCCACGCAAGCTCTCAGGGGTTAGTCTTCCTCCCTTTCATTCAGCTCGCATTGTCTTAGATTTAGATCGTCCATCACCTTGGCAAGTCTCGCCAGGGGGAACTATAAGCACTGAAACAGAAGCAGAATCTGCAGCACCACCCAATAGAGAGTGGGTAGTGGCCCTAGATGCGATCGCTGATGCTGCTTTAAGCCAACGCTATGCTCCATCAACATCACCAACCCCAGAAAATCCTCATGGGGGTAACGTGGACAGATCAATAGTGAGAAAATTAGAGGTAGTTAACAATCGCACAATTATTAGTCTGAGTGTACCCTTTGGCATGGCTCCCCAGATCATGACCTTAGCAAACCCCAACCGCCTGGTCATTGATCTTCGTCCCGATGCCTTGGTACAACGAGATATTAACTGGGCTACAGGATTGCGCTGGCGACAGCAATTTGTCAGTTTAGGTACAGAACGCTTTCCCGTGGTTTGGTTAGATATTAATCCCCGTCAAACTGGCTTACGTTTACAACCCATTGGGACTGACACCACCAGTCAAACCGGTACAGCACCACTCATCCAAATGGCAGAGCAGTCTTCAGCTGTGGCCGCAATTAATGCTGGTTATTTTAACCGCAATAATCGATTACCTTTGGGGGCAATTCGTCGGGGTGGTCAGTGGCTATCAGGCCCAATTCTTAATCGGGGGGCGATCGCCTGGAATGACTCCGGGGAGTTTTACTTCGGTCGTCTCACTTTAGAAGAAACGTTAATCATTGACAATAATCAAAACTTGCCGATTCTATTTTTAAATAGTGGTTATGTGCAGAGTGGTATTGCTCGTTACACCAACACATGGGGAACTAGCTACACCCCCCTAACGGATAACGAAATCATTGTTATTGTCCAACAAAACCGAGTCACAAATCAGCTACCAGGTGGTAAGGCTGGTGAAACAAAATTTACCATTCCCCAAGACGGCTACCTACTAACCTTACGTGCCAATGCTACTAGTGGTAAATCATCCTCTTTAGGGGCGTCACAATTAACTATTGGTACACCAGTTACCATTACCAGCACAACAAATTCCCCCAACTTTAACCGCTATCCCCACATTATGGGAGCCGGTCCCCTATTAGTACAAAATAATCAAATTGTCCTGGATGCTGCTAGGGAAAAGTTCAGTCCAGCCTTTATTAGACAAAAAGCTGCTCGTAGTGGTATTTGCACCACAGCAAGCGGATCACTAATAATTGCTGCTGTACACAATCGTGCTGGTGGACTGGGCCCCACCCTAGCCGAACACGCCCAATTAATGAAAAATATTGGTTGTGTGAACGCTCTGAATTTAGACGGTGGAAGTTCTACTGGTCTTTATCTGGGAGGACAACTGCTCGACCGTTCGAGTAATACTGCTGCACGTGTCCACAACGGTATTGGGGTTTTCTTAGAACAAGGTAGGGAGTAGGAAGCTAAGGGGATTCTAGGTTTGCAATGATTAATGCAGTCGGACTCATGTTTTTTAAGCTCAGGTCATCGCCACTCTTGTGGTGTGAAGAGTTGGTATAGAAGTTTTGGTTGAAGGACTTATTTTTGCACCCTCCTGTTTTAATTTTGTTATGTTTAGCAAGGTGCAAATCTCAAGGATCAGTTTTAGGCTTCACCCAACGATTAATAACGGTTTGTTTGTAGACCAACTGAGGTAACTATGGCGCAATTTCCAGAAACCACACAAACTAATAATCTATCTCTACCCGTGTCCATCTCTAATAAAGGGATTGCTGCAACCGAGCTGCGCCCTTGGGGTTCTTTTACAGTGTTGGAGGAAGGGCGGGGATATAAAATTAAACGCATAGAGGTCAAACCGGGACACCGTCTCAGTCTGCAAATGCACCATCACCGCAGTGAGCACTGGATTGTTGTTTCTGGTACTGCGAGGGTTCTTTGTGGAGATAAGGAGGTGCTACTGAGGAACAATGAGTCAACCTATGTACCCCAATGTACATCCCACCGTCTGGAAAATCCGGGAGTGATTCCTTTGGTGTTAATTGAAGTCCAAAATGGTGAATATTTAGGCGAGGATGATATTATTCGCTATCAAGACGACTATGCTCGTAATGATGGTTAAAACTGCCACAACTGCAAAAGCTGTAAGTATAGTATACCCAGTATTTTGCTCATACCCCAGTCTCGATTAGACTGAGATTAGTCCCCGTTTGGCGGGGACTAATCTTTTCAGTGATATACACAGGATGTTAATATTAATTCACGAATTAAGAAAACATACACCAGTAGCACTGCCCAGTCACCTATATGCTGATTTTAGCCCAGTAAAAAATCAAAACCAAATTTTTTATAATCGTGATTTTTAGACTTCAACTGTCTGTAATATTTTAAAATGGGGTTTTTTATTGTCGATAACTTAGCCTGGCGGAAGCCATAACTAATTCCATGATTCATCTGAGTCCAGCCGCAATCAGTGAAATTGGGCGATTACAGTTAAAACAGCAGCCAAATTCTTTATTCAGATTGGCAATTAAGGTAGGGGGCTGTTCAGGTTGGTTTTATGATATGTCTTTTGACCAAAATGTCACGATGAACGATCGCGTTTTTGACGTGAGCGGTATTCAGGTTCTCATAGATCATGAAAGCCTGAATTATTTAAATGGGTTGGTATTAGATTATTCAGAAGATTTAATGGGTGGTGGTTTTCGCTTCCACAATCCTCAGTCCATAGCCACCTGTGGCTGTGGTATGTCCTTCTCCATGATTACGCCCATATCTGTTTAAATAAAAAAATATCAGTTTGACATAGAACCCCAAAAAAAGATATAATCAGGATTTGTTAAAAGTTAGACCTCTAAGCAGCTTTACGCGCTGTAACTCATGCCAACAATACAGCAACTCATACGTACCGAACGCGAAAAAGCGCGTCAGAAAACTAAGTCTCCAGCTCTAAAGCAATGCCCACAACGTCGGGGTGTTTGTACAAGGGTATATACAACTACACCGAAAAAGCCCAACTCTGCTTTACGTAAAGTAGCAAGGGTAAGATTGACATCAGGATTTGAGGTCACAGCCTATATTCCAGGTATCGGTCATAACTTGCAAGAACATTCAGTAGTAATGATTCGTGGCGGTCGTGTGAAAGACTTACCAGGTGTGAGATATCACATTATCCGTGGAACATTAGATACAGCTGGAGTTAAAGACCGTAAGCAAGGGCGTTCCAAGTACGGAACCAAGCTCCCGAAAGGAACCAAGAAATAGGAAATACGCAATTAATCGTCGAGGATGAATCATCATCCTATAGGTTGAAAGGGTGCGATAGCTAAATAGTGGTGATTTATGTTGCCACAAAGCCTTGCTAAACCCTGTATTAAGCAGTGAAAATTAGGTAATTTAAACCATTATCCTGCCAAGCGATTGGCTATACCCTAAGCCGCGCTACCCTATCGCCAGTGCCGTAGGCAATTGCAGCGGTTGCATCTAAAATATTAAAGTTTATGATGTCGTCGCCTAATCTGGCGTGGAGAAAAAAAAGACAAAGTTAAAACGGCGGCTTTACCCGCCCATATACCTAGTGTCTGATAGCATATAATTTCGTTGCCAAATCCGAAGTAAAGGTGAAGTATGTCTCGTCGTGGTGTTATTCAAAGGCGCCCAGTTCCGCCTGATTCCGTATATAACAGTCGCCTGGTCAGCATGATAATCCGGCGGGTGATGCGTCATGGAAAGAAATCACTGGCTGCTAGGCTGGTTTATGATGCCATGAAAACTATTGAAGATCGCACCGGCGCTCCGCCACTGGAAACTTTTGAAAGAGCAGTCCGCAACGCCACGCCTTTGGTAGAAGTAAAAGCGCGTCGAGTAGGCGGAGCCACCTATCAAGTACCGATGGAAGTACGTTCAGACAGGGGTACAACCCTAGCTTTGCGCTGGCTAGTTAAATTTTCCAGGTCTAGACCCGGACGCACAATGGCAAGTAAATTAGCTAATGAGTTAATGGATGCTGCCAACGAGACCGGGAATGCAATTCGCAAACGGGAAGAAACACACCGGATGGCAGAAGCTAACAAGGCTTTTGCACACTATCGTTACTAAGAAAAGTAGGGGTATATCGTGGATATAACAGCGGTATATCGCCTACGCACAAAAAAAATACGGTTTTCCGTAGAAGTATAGAACCTTAACAAAGAGTAATATACAAGATATCATGAGACAAAAACTATAATAGGAGGCTACTGTGGCACGTACGATCCCGCTAGAGAGAGTACGCAATATCGGTATTGCGGCGCATATAGATGCGGGCAAGACAACGACAACCGAAAGAATATTGTTTTACTCTGGCATAATTCATAAAATTGGCGAGGTTCATGAAGGAACAGCCGTGACAGACTGGATGGCGCAGGAGCGTGAACGGGGAATTACCATCACTGCTGCTGCTATCAGTACCAGTTGGAAAGATCATCAAATTAACATTATCGATACTCCCGGACACGTTGACTTCACAATTGAAGTAGAACGTTCTATGCGGGTGTTGGATGGTGTAATCGCGGTGTTTTGTTCTGTGGGCGGCGTGCAACCGCAGTCGGAAACAGTTTGGCGACAAGCAGACCGCTACAAAGTCCCCCGCATAGCTTTCATAAACAAAATGGATCGCACAGGGGCGAACTTTTACAGAGTTCACGAACAAATGCGCGATCGTCTGCGGACTAATGCCATTGCCATTCAACTACCAATTGGTAGTGAAAATGACTTGAGAGGAATCGTTGATCTGGTACGTCAGCGTGCCTATATTTACAACAACGACGAGGGAACAGATATCGAAGAAACAGATATCCCCGCCGAAATGCAAGAGCAGGTAGAAGAGTACCGCACCAAGCTGGTAGAAGCTGTAGCAGAAACCAATGACAGTCTGATGAGTAAGTACTTCGAGGGAGAAGAACTTACAGAAGATGAAATTCGTGGTGCACTGCGTCAAGGGACAATTGCGGGTACGATTGTGCCAGTACTGTGCGGCTCGGCATTTAAAAACAAAGGTGTGCAGTTGATGCTGGATGCAGTGGTAGATTATCTACCAGCACCAACGGAAGTACCAGCTATCCAAGGTACATTACCTACAGGTGAGGTGGTTGAGCGTAGAGCTGATGACCAAGAACCTCTATCAGCTCTAGCCTTTAAGATTATGGCTGATCCCTACGGTCGTCTCACCTTTGTTCGGGTTTATTCTGGTGTTCTGAAGAAAGGTAGTTATGTTCTCAACGCTACCAAGAACAAGAAAGAGCGGATTTCCCGTCTGGTGGTTCTCAAAGCAGATGAACGCCTAGATGTGGATGAAATGCGGGCTGGGGATTTGGGAGCAGCATTAGGATTAAAAGAGACCTTGACGGGTGATACCATAACTGACGAGGGATCACCAGTAATTCTGGAATCTCTATTCATTCCTGAGCCGGTAATCTCGGTGGCGGTTGAACCCAAAACCAAGAACGACATGGACAAGCTCTCTAAAGCTCTGCAATCTCTGTCTGAAGAAGACCCCACTTTCCGTGTCAGTGTAGATCCAGAAACCAACCAAACCGTAATCGCGGGAATGGGAGAACTACACCTGGAAATTCTGGTAGACAGGATGTTACGTGAATTCAAAGTAGAAGCGAATGTCGGCGCGCCGCAGGTAGCTTACCGCGAAACGATTCGGAAATCAGTCTCCAAAATTGAAGGGAAATTCATTCGCCAAAGTGGTGGTAAAGGTCAATATGGTCACGTTGTGATCGATTTGGAACCAGGCGAACCGGGTACGGGCTTTGAATTTGTTTCTAAAATTGTGGGTGGTGTCGTACCAAAAGAATACGTCGGACCCGCAGAACAAGGAATGAAAGAAAGCTGCGAATCCGGTGTATTAGCAGGATATCCACTAATTGATGTCAAAGCAACTCTGGTGGATGGGTCATACCACGATGTAGACTCTTCAGAAATGGCTTTCAAAATTGCTGGCTCAATGGCAATGAAAGAGGCAGTATTGAAGGCTTCTCCTGTACTATTAGAACCTATGATGAAAGTTGAGGTTGAAGTACCCGAAAACTTCCTTGGGGATGTGATGGGCGACCTTAACTCTCGTCGTGGACAAATTGAAGGTATGGGATCTGATGATGGTTTAGCCAAGGTAACTGCTAAAGTCCCATTGGCAGAAATGTTTGGCTACGCTACTGATATCCGCTCGAAGACCCAAGGTCGGGGTATCTTCTCGATGGAATTTAGCCACTACGAAGAAGTACCTCGCAACGTGGCTGAAGCAATCATAGCGAAAAGCAAAGGGAACGCTTAATTAAAAAAGGAAACGAGCATTCATGGCACGCGCAAAGTTTGAAAGGACTAAACCCCACGTTAATATCGGTACAGTTGGTCACGTTGATCATGGTAAAACTACTTTAACAGCAGCCATTACTATGACTCTGGCAGCGCTGGGTCAAGCTACAGGTAAAGGCTACGATCAAATTGATAATGCCCCAGAAGAAAAGGCACGGGGGATTACCATCAATACGGCTCACGTTGAGTATGAAACCGGCGATCGGCACTATGCTCACGTAGATTGCCCAGGACACGCTGATTATGTGAAAAACATGATCACTGGTGCGGCTCAAATGGATGGTGGTATTCTCGTAGTTTCCGCCGCAGATGGCCCCATGCCCCAAACCCGTGAACACATCCTACTCGCAAAGCAGGTAGGTGTGCCCAGTCTGGTTGTGTTCCTGAACAAGGAAGACATGGTAGATGACCCAGAACTATTAGAGTTGGTAGAATTAGAAGTCCGTGAGCTATTATCTAGCTACGATTTCCCCGGTGACGACATCCCCATTATATCGGGATCCGGTCTCAAAGCATTGGAAAAAATGACTGCCAACCCCAAAACTCAACGGGGTGAAGATGAGTGGGTAGACAAAATTTACGCCCTCATGGAAGCAGTAGATTCCTACATTCCTACTCCCGACCGTGCTGTAGATAAACCCTTCCTGATGGCAGTGGAAGACGTATTCTCGATCACAGGTCGTGGTACTGTGGCCACTGGTCGGATTGAGCGTGGTAAGGTTAAGGTCGGTGATGTGGTTGAACTAGTGGGCATTAAAGACACTCGCAACACCACGGTGACTGGGATCGAGATGTTTAAGAAGAGTCTCGAAGAAGGTATGGCTGGTGATAACGCCGGTGTGCTCCTGCGCGGTATCCAAAAAACTGACATCGAGCGCGGTATGGTAATTGCCAAACCAGGTTCTATTACTCCTCACACTCAATTTGAAGGTGAAGTATACGTCTTGACAGAGAAAGAAGGCGGACGGAAAACCCCATTTTTCTCCGGCTATCGTCCTCAGTTTTACGTACGGACAACTGATGTAACCGGCACCATCAAATCCTTCACTTCTGATGATGGTAGCGAGGCAGAAATGGTGATGCCGGGCGATCGCATTAAAATGACAGTGGAATTGATCAACCCCATTGCTATTGAGCAAGGAATGCGCTTCGCAATTCGTGAAGGTGGACGCACTATTGGTGCCGGTGTCGTCTCCAAAATTCTGAAGTAACACCTTTTTGTTCTATAAGCAAGGAGCGCTGGTAGATAATCTATCGGTGCTCCTTTATCTTCCTTCTTTGATTGCTTGTTCAAGTAATCACCTATGCTGCGGCTAATCTCAGCAGAAAAGGAATTGTGACAGTCTCACCCCAAAGCCTTGGCCACGGTGGGCATAAAAAGTCACTATCCCCGATAATTCTCAGAAAAATCATCATCATTCATCAGAACCTAGAAAATTAAAGATGGCAACTCTACAGCAGCAGAAAATTAGAATTCGTTTACAGGCTTTTGACCGTCGCTTATTGGACACATCTTGCGAGAAGATTGTAGACACGGCTAACAGAACTAACGCTACAGCTATAGGCCCAATTCCTTTACCAACAAAACGTAAAATCTACTGTGTGCTGCGATCGCCTCACGTAGATAAAGATGCCCGGGAACACTTTGAAACCCGCACCCATCGCCGGATTATTGACATTTATCAACCTTCTTCCAAAACTATTGATGCCCTGATGAAGCTAGATTTACCTTCTGGTGTGGACATTGAAGTAAAACTATAAGGTTAATGCTGTAATATTTACCCAGCCCTGAAGAAATTTATCTCAGGGCTTTTTATCGGCTGGGAAACAAATGATAGAATATCAGAAAAGTACGGGGAAAGCAGAGAAGAATAAATTTCACAATTAATTTTATACAAAGGTAACAATGACATCCTCTTCTAAAATTGCAGTTCGCGAACTACCTCTGTTCCCGTTACCCGAAGTAGTTCTATTCCCTAGTAGACCATTACCCCTACACATCTTTGAATTCCGCTACCGAATCATGATGAATACGATTTTGGAGAGCGATCGCCGATTCGGTGTGTTAATGGTCGATCCAGTTGACGGTACAATCGCTAATATTGGTTGCTGTGCAGAAATCATTCATTACCAACGGCTGCCAGATGACCGCATGAAAATGTTAACTTTGGGACAGCAAAGGTTCCGTGTTTTAGAATACGTCCGCGAAAAGCCTTACCGTGTTGGGTTAGTAGAATGGTTAGAAGATCAGCCGCCAACTCAAGATTTACGCCCCTTAGCCGCAGATGTCGAACAACTCTTACGAGATGTAGTTCGTCTCTCAGCCAAATTAACTGAGCAAAATATGGAACTACCAGAGGAATTACCCGACCTACCTACAGAACTTTCTTACTGGGTAGCAAGTAATCTCTATGGTGTGCCATCAGAGCAACAAGCATTGTTAGAAACACAAGATACCTTACTTCGCTTGGAAAGAGAAGCAGAAATTTTGACTTCTACTCGGAATCATTTAGCAGCCCGCGCCGTCCTCAAAGATACTTTCAATAATTCGTAATATAGCATTTCCCATGCTCGTGAGGTACAAATTTTTTTAGTTTGAGGGAACAGGGAATAGGGAACAGGGAATAGGGAATAGGGAATAGGGAATAGGGAATTGGTGTGTACTTCATGAGCCTGAAAAAGGCTATATTTCCTTTTTCCCAGGGGAAGGCTATGTGATAACTGGCGTGGCGTAGCCATAGGTAATTCGTAATTCGTATTTTTTGAATTACGAATTACAACCCAGTTTTTATAGGTAGAATATTATAGCTGCCAAAAATCTTCAAGATTTCTGTATGCTCAGTTAACTGCGCTAAAGCGCATCGCATTTGCTCTTCGTGCACATCTGCTTCTAAATCAATAAAAAACAAATATTCTCCTAGCGATCGCTTCGTTGGTCGCGATTCAATACGACTAAGATTAATCCCTAACCCAGCAAATACCTGTAGTGGTTTAAGTAGCGTTCCCGGCAAATTCGCTGGGACAGTGAAAGCCAAGGAAGTGTAATGAGCACTTCCTGATATAGCCACTAAATCTTCCACCCATTGACTCACCACCCAAAAGCGAGTGCAGTTGTCGGGGTAGTCATTAATATTACTAGCCAATATAGGCAATTTATAGAGTTCGGCGGCTCTACTGGATGCGATCGCAGCCGCGGTTAAATCTCCATCCAGTCGCTGTAGGGATTCGGTAGTCGAATTACTCGCTATTAACTGCACAGTTGGGAGAAACTGCCCTAACCATCCTTGACATTGTGCTAAAGCTTGTGGGTGAGAATAAACAGTTTGAATAGTATCTAAACTACCGGCACAAGAAATTAAAGCATGAGCAATCGGCATCACCAAAGCCAACTGAACTCGTAAACTATCCAACTGCCATAGTGTATCCATTGTCATAGTTACACTGCCTTCAATAGAATTTTCTACCGGTACAACAGCTAACAGAGTTTCTCCAGACGCAACAGCGTTGAGTGATTGGGAAATGCTCGAATATGGACACAACATAGCTTGATTACCTGTTTTTTTTGCCAGCCAGTTAGCATAAAAAGCAGTTACTTGTTCTGCATAAGTGCCAGGAGGTCCTAAATGAGCAATAGATATAGTCACAGACTTTAGTCCTAAATTATTTATCTAAACTAGAGGCCTATTGTAATAGGACTCCATCATGGAGCATGGTTGAGCCGAGGTTATGACTGTATGATAGGTAAAAATAGTCTTTTGTGAACAGCTTTTAAATAGAGTTCAATCCAATTTTCTCAAGTTTTCTCCCAGTCAATTGGAGTCCGCTCCTATAATGTTTCAACGAATAGAAAAAAATAAAATTATAATTTAATTAAAAACAGAAATATTCAACAATTATTGCTTTTAATTCATGGCTACCCAGTTTACCGCCTGCCAAACAGTAAGAATTAATGTACCACCACAACCCATCCCTATCCGACATTACCTGCGTCAGCCCCAACGTCTAGTCAACGCACTCACAGATAATAGTCGCATACAGCAAGTTTCAGAAGAAGTATTTCGCTTAAAAATGCGTCCATTAACCTTCATGTCACTGAGTATTCAACCCACTGTAGACCTGAAAGTTTGGGCAGAATCACATGGAACCATTCAGGTGCGATCGGTAAATAGTCAAATTCTGGGCTTCGAGTACATCAACCAGCGCTGGTCATTAAATTTACAAGGGTATTTATCACCCCAAGAAAACAACAACATCACCATCCTCCAAGGAAAAGCCGACCTAAAAGTAGAAGTAGATATCCCAGCCCCATTTTGCTTCACACCTCAGCCCATCCTAGAAGCCACAGGTAATGGTTTACTCAAAAGTATACTGATGACCATAAAACAACGCCTACAGCATCAACTCCTAGCCGATTACCACCACTGGGCAACATCACAGGGTATGGAACCTCTCCTAATTGACAACACTAGCGCTGATTGCAATCAGCGCAGTGCCAAAGGCAATTGCAGTCCGGGGGAAATCCCTATTCTCAACCCAGATTAACTCACTCCCTTGTATAAAACATATCTCAACCTAGACCAAGGGGATTATTTAAGAACTAGCAAACTAGCCGTAGCTTCTATGGTTAAAGTCCAACGCCTTGAGCTTCAGTTAAGTGATCGTTCACTTGACAACCACGAAAAGATTTGCGATGCAGTCGTGATGGACCATACTGTTGCAGAGCCAGCAAATGCTTTTGGCTACCATAGCCCTTATTCTTCTCCAAATTATATAAAGGATACTTTGATGCCAAACGGATGAGCAGCGAGTCACGCCAAACCTTAGCGACAATACTAGCAGCTGCAATACTCACATGAGTTTCGTCACCCTTAACGATAGTTTGTTGAGACACCAACAAATCCTTAATCAGCTGGTTACCATCAACTAAACATAGTTGAGGCTGTACATTCAGTTTCAGCACAGCCCGCTTCATAGCTAACAGAGTTGCCTGCAAAATATTTAGTTCATCAATCTCAGTACTGGAAGCAACCCCAATAGTCCAGTCCGTCGCCAATTCACAAATTTGCCCTGCTAGTGTAATTCTCCGAGAACTGGAAAGTTTTTTACTATCCTTAATACCAGCAGCTATGAGTTTTGGCAAGGCACAACCAGGCAAAATCACAGCTGCTGCCACCACAGGACCAAACAAAGCACCGCGCCCCACCTCATCTATACCCGCCACCAAGTCACAAGAGAAAGGTGAAAAAGGGAGACCCGCCTCACCCGAATTCAAGAATCCGGGATGTGAAATTGTTTCTTCTGTCTGCATAACAGAATTAATTGTCCTCACCTGTAGAAGAGTTAGACTCTAGGGCAGAAGAACGACGGCGGCGGCGACGGTTACCAGTAGAGATTTTGTCGATCGGCGTAACGGCAGGTGTCACTTCCAAATCCATAGGCAAGCTATGAGTAGTAGCTTCTGGAGTTTCAACTACGCTCTCTATGATTATGGTTTCTTCTTGGGGTTCAAAGCCATACTGCCTATCCAGCACATTGGGGGTTTTATCTTCTGGTAGCGACAACTGATTATTGGGTTCATCCTGTGACTCAAAAATCAAATTTTGATTCTTTGTAACATTAGTGTCTAACTCTCCTGGTGCAATAATATTAATAATTACTGACTTGGGACTTTTCCCCTGAGATTCCTCATCCAACTTCAATAAAGGAGAAACCCCCATCAAAGCGAACACATCTTGTTCTTGGGGACTCATTTCCACAGTTTTAAATTCCGGTGGTTCTACCACTGGTTTAATTGGGTCGAGCTTCTCCCTGGTAGCCCGCCCAGTTCTCTCTTGCCAACCGGATTTAGTTAAGGAGGGAGAGGGAATTTCTGGAGTAGACCTTTGGGTATCAACGTCTAAGTCTATATCTAAATCATTGTCAAAACCTACTTCACCAGGAATCACCCCACCGATGTCTCCACCTCGACTCGATAGAGAGTCTAGGCTACGTATATCATCGTTAGTATTAACTCCATTAAGACCAGATCTACCATGGTTGTTCTTACGAACACGACGCTTTACGTCACGTGGTTCTTGATAGCTAGGATGATTAATGGGAGTATCAATATCCCCAGATGGGCCACGCAATCCATCAAACCCCTCGTCAAAAGACTCATAACCTCGCGCCTTTACTGCCTGTATCCTTGGTGTTTGAACTCTCCCCACGCTATCGTTATTAGGAAAAGAAACCTTAGACTGAGTAGAGCCGAAATCCGAACGCTCTGGTATTTCAGCAGTGGTTGGCAGTCGGGTTTCTGTATCTCCTGGCAAACGCACAGTATGCCCCAACCCGCCACAAGTGGGGCAAGTATGACCAAATAATTCATAAATATTTTGACCTTGGCGTTTACGGGTCAGTTCTACTAGTCCTAACTCCGTGAGTTGGGCAATCTGAGGACGAGCTTTGTCTGCCTTGAGTGCTTTATTAAAGTGTTCTAAAACTTGTAATTGGTCGCGCCGCGATTCCATATCAATGAAGTCAACCACAATTACCCCGGCAATATTTCGCAGCCGTAGCTGACGAGCGATTTCCGTAGCAGCTTCACAGTTTGTCCACAACACTGTTTCCCTCGCCGTTGCGGATCTCGTGAAGGAACCAGAGTTAACATCTACTACTGTTAATGCTTCTGTTGGTTCAATGATAATATAGCCGCCAGAGGGTAAGTCTACTCTCGGTTTGAGGGCTTCTCTAATTGCGGCACTAATGCGGAAATATTCTAAAATTGGCGAGCGATCGCGGTGATGGTCGAACAATACGCCCTGGGGTGTTTGACCTCCACTCCAATTCTGCAAATACTGTTTTACTCTTTTCAAGCCGGTGCTGGAATCCACCACAATCCGATTCACATCGGCACCGTACATATCTCTGAGTACCCGCTGGATAAAGTCATCGTCCCGATTCAGTAGCGCCGGGGCGCGGGTAGAATGTGCTTCTTGCTGAATGGCTTCCCATTGCTTTTGCAACAGTTCCAAATCTTCAATAATAGCCTCTTCTGGTTTGCCTTCTGCTTCTGTACGCACCAGTAAACCCATTCCCGCCGGTTTAATCAAAATTGCTAGCGCACGCAAGCGGTTGCGCTCACTCTCACTTTTAATGCGTCGAGATAAGTTTACCCCCCGACCGTAGGGCATGAGAACTACATAGCGTCCTGGTGATGTGATGTTACCTGTGAGCCTAGGACCTTTCGTCCCTGTTGGCTCCTTCATCACTTGTACCAAAACTTTTTGTTGTGGTGCTAATAGTTCTGTAATTGCTGCTGCCGTACGCTTTAGCTTCAATGGACCCAAGTCGGTCACATGAATAAATCCGTTACGCTCTGGATCTCCGATATTGACAAAAGCCGCATCTATTCCTGGTAATACATTTTCTACTACACCTAAGTAGATATCACCAATTTGGTGATGACCAGTGGCGACTACGAGTTCTTGTATTTGATCTTCAGAAAAGACAGCAGCAATTTGATGCTGTTCTGCTATGATAATTTGCTTTGGCATTCAATTTCCTCAAAAATTGGCAGCGCCAACGAGAAGCTTAGAGGAACACGCGTGCCTTTCGCCCCTGCCAGCCCCAAAAGGCGCTGCTGATCATCAAAATTGTGACTTCTTTGCTCAAAATTAAAGGGAGCATCGGACTAAAGAGTTGCGTTTACACGCGGTGATTATTTCCCAACGGCTGCATATTATTCAACCAAAGTTAACATTTTAAAATCAGGGCAACCCTCTATGGGTGATTTTTGATGCTATACCATTGGTAGCTAGAGATTAGGCATTTAGCACTTGTTTAGAAAGTATAGAGGAAGAGTTGGCCACGGCAGCCCATTTTTTAAGTTACTAGTTCACTTAGCTATAGGGATAGTGGCTTCTACAAGACAAGTCTCACAACTACTTCTACAGCAGCTCCAGCAGCATTCGGCTGATAGCTTGTGTGGCGTAGCCATTCGCTTATGTCCTAGGAAGAGCGGCAAGCTGTCTTCATTACCCAGTCTTTGGATACAATTCTAGAAGTCACAATTTTATATGCTTACACAGAAGCCTCAACGCAAGTCTTAGCTAAGTACACGCTCCCATAGCTATAGATAGCTTTTCCTCCCTGCTTAGTAGGGGATTAAGCTTCCCCTGTTTAGAAAACCGGGGATTTCTGAAGAGTCCATAAACGAACTTTCTTAGGCTGACTTAAACAGCCTCTACTGATTCCGCTAAGATCAATTCCTAGCATCACCCCTACTTTTCTCAAAATATTAGCGGTAGCCCAGCAGTCCGCATTAATTTTGAATCCATCAGAAGTTTTATATACCCCACGACTAACTCATTTTTCGCCTGCTGTCCACCCTGCGGGTTTTTCACCATCATGGTTAACTGTCACTGCGAATCAAGCCGTTGGCACTTCCTCCACTGTCTAAAGCCAAGTGGCTTCCGTGCCTTTCGGCGATTTTCTGGTGAGGGAGGCTCTAAATAAAGCATTGCTTATTAGGGATTATACACCTAAAACTAGCTGGTTGCGGTGGATGTGCAGCAATTGAAATTCTTCGAGCGATACTATCTCTAGCATAGACAGTATTTGTTCGGGACGCAAGACCACACCATCATGGCGACAACTTCCTAGATAATGCAGAACAGCTGTGGACTCTGCTGTACTGGTTTCAGTTTCTACTAATTCCAGTTCAAACAACCGGGAGCGCAGATTTACTAATTCCTTCTTCCCTGATTTGCTAGTTTTCTCCCACCATAGCTCATTTTTGGCTTTGATGGCATCAATCCATTCTTGCCATTGTGTTACTGTTACTGATCTGGAGGTTGCTACCTTAATTACATAAGCCGCAGCCTCCATGACTTGGTTAGCTGCGGTGGCTTTCAAGTCTATACTAGCAACTTTATATATGGGGATGTCCCCAGGCAGTTCCTGAACTAGTTGCTGTCGGAAATTCTCAACTTCCACTGGCTGGGTTAACTCAAAATCTACAATTTCTCCACTGCTGGTGGACCCAAGAGCTAAAGCACTGGCGATCGCAATCCGGGGGCTAGGATGAAATCCACCGGTAAAGGCAATGGGTATACCTGCTCTGCGGATGACCCGATCAAACAGGCGCATTAAATCCAGGTGGCTCACTAAAGCCATGGACCCTTGCTTACCAAACCAGACCCGCAGTCTTTGGGTTTTATTTGTATTGGGAACAAAATTGCCGGGAAATTCTGGTATTGGTGGCGGTGAAATCACAATGTTATGTCCGAAGTCTGTGCCGCAGACACCGCAGTGTGAGCAAGCTGCAAAAGAACAATCCGGGACTACTGCCGCTGCTAAAGCCCGTTTTAAGTCTTCCTGCAGCCATTTTTTATCGATGCCTGTGTCTATATGATCCCAAGGTAAGGGCATATTTAGGGAGTCTGGCGAAGGTAGTGGGGGAGTGAAAGCCGAATTTACGCCCCTTCCCCTTGTCCCCTCAACTTTGTCTTCCTGGCTATCAAACAGATTCCACTCGCCCTTTTCTACCCGCCTATATTTCCAATCTAAACCAGCTTCGGCGATGGCTGTTTCCCAAGCACCAAAGGCTGCATCTAAATTTTCATACCAGGAATCCATACCGGCTCCTAATTCCCAGGCGCGACGGACTACTTTCCCTAGTGTGCGATCGCCTCTGCCCACAAAGTCTTCCATTGCCGAAATTCGGACATCGGTGAAATTCACCTTAACACCCCTAATGCGACGGAATTCTTGTCTGAGTAAGTTTTGTTTCCGTTTGAACTCTGTAGTAGAAACTGAGTGCCATTGAAAAGGCGTATGGGGCTTGGGTGTAAAGTTAGAAATTGTCAGGTTAAAGTTTAGTGGTTTTCTGCCTCTACCGCGACATTCTCGTTGTAGCCAACTGACTGTTTCCGCAATGCCTACCACATCGGCATCTGTTTCCCCCGGCAAGCCAATCATGAAATATAACTTAATTTTATCCCAGCCTTGTTCCCAAGCTGTCTTTACGCCTCTTAATAATTCTTCATTAGTTAAACCCTTATTTACAATATCCCGCATTCTTTGTGTGCCGGCTTCTGGCGCAAAAGTTAGTCCACCTTGCCTGGTTCCACCCAGAATCTTGGCAATATTTTCATCAAATCTATCTACCCGTTGACTAGGCAGTGTCAGGGAAATATTCTCCGTTTTTAACCGGTTTTTGATTTCCATCCCTACTGCTGGTAAGGACAAATAATCGGAACAACTCAGGGATAGCAAGGAAAACTCATTGTATCCAGTAGCCCGCATTCCTTTTTCAATGGTTGCTACTACCTGTTCTGGTTCCACATCCCTGGCTGGACGAGTCAGCATTCCTGGTTGACAAAAGCGACAACCACGTGTACATCCTCGGCGAATTTCCAGTGTGAGACGGTCATGGACGGTTTCCATGTAAGGAACTAAACCAATGGAATATGCTGGAATTGGGGTTGCTACCCTGCGGATAATCCGTTTTGGCACATCCTTTCGGCGAGGATGTACTGAGCCATCCGTTGCCATATCGTAAAATTGAGGGACATAGACCCCTGGTATCTGAGCCAAGTCTAGGAGTAGATTTTCCCGACTTAGTTTGCTTTGTTTCCCTTCTGCCAACACTAACCCAATTTCTGGTAGTAATTCTTCCCCATCGCCGAGGGCGAAAAACTCGAAGAAGTCGGCGTATGGTTCGGGGTTTGATGTGGCCGTCTGTCCCCCGGCAAAAATTAACGGGTAGTTACCCTCGGCTCTTTCTTGCCATGTGAGGGGGATTCCCGCTAGGTCTAACATTTCCAGGATATTAGTTGCTCCCAGTTCATAACTGAGACTAAAACCTAAAATGTCAAATTCTTCTAAGCGTCGCTTTGATTCTACGGCAAACAAGGGTGTATTGGTTGCCCTCAGTTTTGCAGCCAGGTCAGATCCTGGTAAATAAGAGCGATCGCATAATTGCTGGGGCTGGGCATTCAGTATATTATATAGAATAATATGCCCTAAGTTAGACGAGCCGACTTCATACACCTCTGGGTAGGTTAAAGCCCAGCGTATTGTGGCCTTATGCCAGGGTTTATGTACTGCCAAGCGCTCGTTACCAAGGTAACGCGCTGGCTTTAATATATCCGCTGTGATTAATTTCTCAACTGCAACAACCACTATGCTATCTTCTTAGCTACCTTAATTACAGCTAATCTACTATAATTTAGCATTAATGTAGCCTGTGTGGTGCAGTTATTCAATCTTCATGGCCATATTTTTGTAAAAATGCAGCTTTGTCCGTTGCTGAATCACAATCTACAATTATAAATTGCAGTTATTGGTAGATTTATTTGGTACATTTATACTTTTACATATTCAACAGCGTTTACTAACTTATCTATCGCGGTGTGGGTGAGAGTCGGGCAGGCGTAGGGGGACTAATTGATACTTTAACTGTACAGCGCCAACTTTTGCTTCTGATGTATTCCCAGATGTTCCGGTAACTTTGCGGAATTTTTATCAAACATCAGATGTTTGATAAAATTGTCGTAAATACAGGATAAAATGTGTATCTGTATACTTTTTTTGCCGTCCATCTGCAAAACAATTTACATAGACCGCCATAGAGAAGATAAATTAAGCGTAACTTTTCTGACAAAGCTTACGGGGTTAGTAACTCAAACTAATTAACTCACTCTCAGGTTTAGATGCAAAGACTTGATTTATTGTCATGCTGGACAGGGTTGCATACCAAGGTTAAAGACAGATTATTTATTCCATGCTCTAATGATATAGTTCACACCAGCATGAAAAATTAAATCACATTGTATACCCAACAGTATCTTGGACAGGAATTATCACATATAGTCTTGGTATATTACTGATGAGAACTAAATACATTATCCGTCAACTGGTTGAAAAAGCCCTTGATATTCAAAAATTAACTCCCGAAATCGAAAATGAAATCAATTCAGAACTAACTCAAATGGGTTACATTTCTGATGTAGATTATGAAGCTCTAGAGTTATTAATGGCAGAAATGGATGCGGGTAGGGTAAAGTTAGTACCTAGTTGGGGTTGACTACTGCTTGCTGACAAGGGAAATCCCGGGTCATGGCTAGTGTTTTTCCCGGAAATTTAGTATTTATTTCACCGGTGTGGCGTAAACTGTGCTAATGAGCATCCATAACTTGCATTAGTAGTAACAAACCACCATGCAGCCCGCTAAACGTTTAGAAAAAATTCCTCCTTATTTGTTTGCTGAACTTAACAGCAAACGGGAACAACTTGGGCTTCAGGGAGTTGATATCATTAATCTGGCACTGGGCGACCCAGATAAACCAACTCCTACTCAGATTCTTCAGACCATGCATCAAGCAATTGATGACCCCTCCACCCATAACTACCCACCCTATCAGGGAACACAAGAATTCAGGGAGGCTGCGGTTAATTGGATGGAACGGAGGTTTGGGGTGACAGGGTTAAATCCACATACAGAGATGCTGGTATTCGTTACGCTTAATTTCGGGCAGCGAATAGGCATGAGGACGGTAAATTCCTTCCCCTAGTCCTCAATTCCTCGGTATATCTGCTGAATAAATTGATAATATTGCTGTTGAGCGGCTGAGTCTAGGTTGCTTTTGGGTTCTTTAGCTAAAATCTGGCTCAAAAAGGTAATGACCTCCGTATCTAGGGCTGGTCGCACCAAATTAAGAGGACAAAGCAAATGTGAACCATCTCGCAGATCAGTAATAATTGGTGGTTCTGGTGTACAGTTAGCTAACAGCAGGGGACGTAACCAGCACAGCTGACGAGCAACCACGACTTGGATAACTTCTGCAAGTAAATTCTTGTCACTATGGTCTAAAGATACAATTTGTCCTGGTTGAAACTCTAGGCTCATATTCGTTAAATTGACGAAGTGGCGGCTTATTTGATTGTAAAAGCGAGAATAGGCTATCTCAAACCAAGATATTCAACATACCTTAATTTCAGATTATCAGAAATTTCTGGGCAGAGTGGAAAGCGTTCAGGTTAATCTTTGAGGTTTGTATCGGGATGTTATAGCATAAGTAAATAAGTATTAAGTCAATGCTATCGACTGACTTAACATCTACTTTGTTGTCAATCATCGAAATTAAAAGCAAACAGCCGTGTCTGTAGAAACCATTGAGAAGCGTTCCACATCCCGCAAGCTTGCCCCTCGGTACCGGGTTTTGCTCCATAATGACGACTACAACTCCATGGAGTATGTAGTACAGACACTAGTAACTACAGTACCGAGCCTGACCCAACCCCAAGCAGTAAGCATTATGATGGAAGCCCATACTAACGGTTTGGCTTTAGTCATTACTTGCGCTCAGGAACACGCGGAATTTTATTGCGAAACATTAAAAAGTCGTGGTTTAAGTAGCACTATTGAACCGGACGAATAAGACAATATATTGGACTTATTCCTCAAAATTCCATGAAAATCAACCTAATTCGTTTAGCCCACAGTCCTGTTACCATCAGGCTGGGTTATTTTGTGGCAGCCTTATTACTCCTATGGCTACCCTTTGCCATCCCAATTTACTTCTTAGTTAGGGATCCTAACTTAGTAAGTATATTGACAATGGTGCTGTTATATGCTCAATTTATTTTGCTGTTGCGGCTATGGGGTAAAAATGTCTATCACCAACCCCACATATTCAGACAATATGGCGGGGAAATCACCCAGACTAATGCAGTGGATTTGCTGAATGGTTTAGCTACTGGTATAGTTGGCATTCTGGTAGTGTTTGGGCTACAAGGTTTTTTAGGTTGGCTGGTATGGCAACAACCGCAGGTTTTCTGGCCGAGAATAATTCTAGAGGGTTTAATTGTCTCTTTAGGTGTGGGGTTTGCGGAAGAGTTATTATTTCGAGGTTGGTTACTGGATGAACTAGAACGGGACTATAGCTTAGGTGTGGCACTTTGGGTCAATGCTGTCACCTTTGCTGCATTGCACTTTATTAAACCGTGGGAGGCAATTATTCAAACATTACCCCAATTTCCAGCTTTGGTATTGCTGGGGTTAACGCAGGTATGGGCTAAACGCTGGCGTGGGGGAAGATTGGGTTTAGCGATTGGTTTACATGGTGGTTTAGTTTGGGGCTATTACATAATTAATGTGGGCAATTTAATTGAATATACTGGTCAAGTTCCTGATTGGGTGACGGGTGTAAATAATAATCCTCTACAAGGAGTGATGGGGGTGGTGTTTATGGGGATACTGGCGGTGTGGATGCGTTGGCGAGTCCTAGCTTAATACTTTTTTAACAACCTGTGGCGATGACTGTCCCCAGTAAGCAAGCCTGATCTAACTTGACCCCGGTCAAATTTGCCCCTTCCAACTCAGCACAGAGGAGATTGGCGCCCGTGAGGTTCGCCCCGGCTAAATTTGCGCCCCGTAGGTCAGCTTCTTCTAAGTTAGCTCCACTTAATAAACTTCCTTGCAAATCAGCACGACTTAAGTCAGCACCTTTGAGATTAGCGCCGGTGAGGTTTGTACCCCGTAAGTCAGCACTGCGTAAGTCAACACCCTGTAGGTTGACATTCATTAAATTAGCACCACTCAAGAAAGCACCAGCCAGGGAGACATCAGCCAGTGTGGCCCCCATTAAGTTGGCTCCGCGTAAATTAGTACCACGCAAGTCGGCACTGGTTAAGTCGGCTTGCATTAAGTTCGCTCCCATGAGGTTCGCCCGCAGGTCAGTTTTTTGCAGGTTTGCGCCCATCAAGTTGGCTCCCTGGAAATGTCCGCCTTCAAGTTTGGAACCGATGAAATTAGTACCGACTAAGTTAGCGCCTGCGAGATTGATCCGGCTCAGGTCAAGTTGGGAGAGTTCCTCATCTTCTAAGTTAGCTCCTGGAACTTGTTTGAGTTTTCCTGATTTAATGGCTTCAATATTCATGGGGATGACTGGTAATTAGGAAGCTCAGAGGTTTGATCAGTGAGGTTGTACTGTACTGGTTTGTTGATACTTATCCCATTGGGAGTCAAGGAGCCATAGGCCGGTGCTGACTTTGAGTGATATCACGGGTAAGTCTAGACCCTGCTGTAAACCCATAACTAATAAAGCTAGAGCATCTACAAGTTTAGGGTCAAAGCGGGTTGATTGTTGTTGTCTGCATGCCTCTAAGGCTTGGGTAAATATTTCTTGGGGAGTGTTTGGGGATGATTTGATGTTGTTGACGCGGCACTGGAAATCGGAGACTAGGGCTAAAATTCTCGATTCTAAGGGAATTTCATCTCCGGCTAAATTTGCTGGTTCCCCTGTACCGTTCCACCATTCGCTTTGGTGGGTGATAATTTGGGCAATGGCCTGGAGTCTGGGCATGGTTCGCAATACCTGGGCTCCTGGTACTAGGGGACAAGTTAAGGGACAATGGGGCGCTTGTTCTTGGTAGCGGGTAGATGTACCGGGAGTGAGAAGGCTTTCCGCTTTTTGTAGTGGGTCTATACGGTGTAAAAAACCTGCTAGTCGCAATCGTTTAATCTGCCATGCGGGTAGTTCTAAAAGCTGCCCCATGATCTCAGCAAGTGCTACCACTTCGGCGCAGGCCATGGGATTTTGGACATCTGCCATGTCGATTAATTGCGCCATCCGTAAAAATGCCTGGATTTCATTAGAAACTAGGTTACGGTCTAAGGCCTGTTGACTGGGAGCAGTGCTCAGTGGTTGTGGGTTCTGTCCTGTCTCGAGATAATCTACTACGCGGGAGACAACTGCACTTAAATGTTTTGGCGTAACTGGACTACAATGTATATTTTTTTGATGGTTGATTAGTTTTTCTGCTAGTTCTGGATTGTATTCTTGAATGTGGGCGATCGCCAAGTTGGCTGTTTCTTGCACTAACTCTGGTTCAAATGTCCATAAGCCGTAGAATTTCCGCTCTATATCAGAGGCTGGTCTACCATCTGCCCCATAATCAGACTCTGATAGCTCTTGACAAAGTACCATAGCTGTGTATTCTGCGGACAGGATAATTAAGTGCCACTCCTGGGCTACTGGATCAAGCGGATTTAATGGCACTAGATCCACATTACTAAGTTGGCTAGTGGGATGTTCTAAAAAGCCTGTATCCGGTGCCGCCATAATCACAATTTGCTGGCTACACTGAGCCATATCTGCGTATCTTTCGGCTTCTTGGAGATACCATTTACCTTGTTGAAAGGCTGTAATAACTAAAGGTGAACTATCTTCACTTAAGATGTGGTCTTCTAAAGCATGGCACAGAGAAACTAAAGTATTTTTGTAGTAGACCCCAAGTGCAAGGGGTCTAGTAGTATTGCGGTGTGCTTTTTCCAGCTTTTGTAGTATTGAACCTTCTAACATAGGCTGTCATAATTGGTAAGTAATTCTGAATTTTGATCGGAATTTTGAATTGGGCGTTGCTGAATTAAACTATGAATTTACAGCAGATTGCAGCTTGATGGGTAATATATAATAAATCTTAAAACTCTTGTAGGGTAGACATCCCGCCCGCTGAGGAAATCATCTAAATACAAGTTACCATATTAGAGTGGTTCTATATAACCCCCCCAGGGACGTTGTGATATTCTGACTACTGCGGCGAGAGGATGTCAAATGTCTATGATACACTGAGAACCTGTTTTTCTTTCTTTTCCATAGGTGCAGAAAGTGCTTCTTCCAAATTGGCACAACCCAATTTTTCCTCTAGAATGTTCATAACTTCGCGCCCGAAGTCATTAGGGTTTTGTTTCCAAGCTTGTAAGCAGACTTCCCCAAAGAAAGAACCAAGGGGTTCAGGATTCCAGAGGAGTTTTTTAGCTGTCCATGGCATCAAGCTCATGGGGTTATATCCTGGTTTAAGGATACCTTCTTTTAAGGCATATTCTTCTAAATGGGTATGGGGTTGGAGTCCAATAAAAAAGATAGCTGGTTCAACTTTATCAGCGCCAAAAATTCGTTCTAGTTCCCGGTGGTAGGCGATGGTTTGGCGGATGGTTTCGGGACGTTCGTCAATGACGTTAAAGGAATAGTTGACGGAAACTAATTCGTTAAAGCCAGCTGCTTTTAAGTCGCGACAGTTTTGTAAGACGGTGCGTAAATTGTAACCCATACGCATTTTGCGAACTAGTTCCTGAGAACCACTGGTAATCCCAATTTCAAAGTAGTTCATCCCGGTTTTGACCATTAAGTCACACAACTGGGGTGTTAAGTTGTCGGCTCTGATGTATGCTGCCCAGTGGATATCTGTCATACCAGAATCGACAATTTTCTGTAATAGTTCTACAGCATCATCAATAAATTTACGTGCTGGGATAAATTGAGCATCAGTAAACCAGAAGTTGCGAATACCGCGATTATATAATTGGCGAATCTCGGTAACTACTTCTGCTGCTGGGTTGATGCGGACTTGTTTACCTTCTACGACGGTGTAAACGCAGTAACAACAATTGTGGGGACAACCGCGCTTGGTTTGTACGCCAATATAAAAGTCTTGTTCTTGCAGGTAATAGTTAAATTCTGGCCAGATACTTTCTATATAGTCGTAGTTACAGGCGGTTTTTTCCAAGGGGGTGGGTTGTTCATGAATTAGGCGTGGTCGTGGTTGAGTTTCTCCCACTACATAGCAACGTTCATCTTGAATTTCTCTACCGCTTAAAAGTTTTGCGATGAGTGTTTCACCTTCACCTACGGAAATAATTGTCCCTGGGGGTAAGGTTTTACCCAATTGTTCGTAAAATACACTGACTGCACCACCGCCGACAATGGCACGAGCATCAGGGTGATATTTTTGGGCGCGTGTTAAACCACGTTTGATTAATCCTTGGTTGCGCCACAACTCGACATAGTAAGCGATAAAGATTCGCAAACCGCCTAAAGCTCCACGTAATTTGATCAGGGGATTCTGGGCATAATAAAACTCAAAGGCGTTTTGTAGTGGGTTACCCCCACGTCCACCCACTGGAGCATAAATTTGAATATCACGCCAAGAAAATACTAGGAGTGTGGGTTTAAATTCATCGATACAGGTATCTAGGCTGGATGCGTAATCTAAAGGTGGTACTGTTCCCAAATCAAAGATCCGTTGTTCAATGTTGGGGAATAGTTTGTGAATGTGATCTGAAAGATATACTACCCCAATGGGAAATATGGGGTTACAGGGAAGGCGAACGTAGAGAATGCGATTTTCCATCATGGGTTTTTGGGCTTTCACCTTGCAGTTGTTTATGAAAACGATAGACAGATATGCAGTTGAAAACTGTTTGTTTATTTTAGTTGGCTTTGTAGTTGCCAATTGCTACTGCGATGAACAGTGCGGACAATTGTGGGAATAGTTGGATTTGCTCCGAGTCAAAGGACATAAATACATGAATATATTTGATGAGCAAGATTGTTATATATCTTTACCATAACATTGAGTTTGGCTATTCAGGGAGCAAACCGCCCTGTGGGAGTCAGAATCAGTGATCCGAGTCCAGGAAAATTTAAAATCACTCTGGGGGAGTATATTTTTTTTACTAAAGTTATGATAGTTGATTAAGGTTTCATAACTTGAACATATATTTAGATAGAAATAGCGTAGAAAATTTCGGTTGGTAGTCGGAGTTACAGCATCTTGGGATCAGGCAATGTTAGTTTAAATGGTGTAATGTAAAATTGTAGCGTAAAGCTCCTCCGCAGTTATGCCTCAAATATTAGATCCTCTACCACCTGAGCAATCTGAGCATATCCTTTGTTGCTACGTTAATGCTACAAACAAAATCCAGGTGGCTCGCATCTGCAATATTTCTAATTGGTACTTTGAAAGAGTTGTTTTTCCGGGACAGCGCCTTGTGTTTGAAGCTCCATTAGAAGCTCAAATGGAAATTCATACGGGAATGATGGCCAGTGCAATTTTATCTGATACAATTGCGTGCGATCGCTTGGCTATGAGTGAGCCTACTAGTAATGAGTTTCATACAGACTCAATAGATATGGACACCATGAAGACACAACCAACGGTGCAGTCAATTAATAACCAACTTGAAAATACAACAAAACCTTTAACAATTGCTGGCTGAGTCTGGATTAAAAAAACAATTTTATCCAATTTCGGGGTTGCCAAATTCAGCAACCTTTTTGATTGACTCTCCCGGTCCCCATCTGGCTCCATTTCCATTTACAATCAATGTCATGAATTTACCTTCTTTTATTTGGTTGTGGAAAATAGCCGCTTGGTCGATGGGGTTATCGCTGGTAGGGTATCTGCTCCTAGCAGTTACGGGTATTTGGATGTTTCGGGAAAGAACTTTGGCGCATTTCCCCAGGTTCCGCTGGTTCCTGGGGGGACGTAGAGAGGTGCGATCGCTGCATTATACAATTGGTATCACTATGGTTAGTCTAGTGTTACTACTGCTAGCCATTGGCATTATTGGCACTATAGGACACTTTGGCTCATTGGGACACTCATCACACTTGATGGCTGGGTTAATAGTAGTAATATTAGTTTTGCTGTCTGCTTGGAGCGCCACACAAATTAACACTAGGCGTTCTTGGGCTAGACCTTTACATATTGGTGTGAATATGATTCTCTTTGGTGGTTTTATTTGGGTGTCCTTGACCGGTTGGATTGTAGTACAAAAGTATCTACCTTAGAGGCAGCGAGAGAGGCATGATTATATTTTCAAGGTTTATTGTTTTGCTTGGTGGGATTGTCAATAAATCATCATAATTAAGAAAATAATTTCATCAAGTCAATTGCTAAAAATACTGATGGTAGCTTGCAATTACAGTTATTGATGATGTATTGTGATTTGTATTACTTTTTGCAAAAAAAATTACTGCTGTAGAGAAATCAAACCACGGTGGTTAATTGCAAAATGTTAATTCATACAAAAAAATAGACTTTCCTGCTATCAATGTATACCAGTGAATCCGTCCAGTCTTCTACCAGAGGCAAAATTGGCTCAACCAGCCGTATTTTAGTAGTAGAAGATGAGGAGTTAATCCAAGAGATGCTAGCTTTAGCCTTGGAAGAAGAAGGTTTTAGCGTCATAAGTGCTGCGGATGGGCAATCAGCTGTAGAGTATTTCCAAAGTTGTGAAGCCAAGTCAGGGGAACCCGCTTTTGACTTAATAATTCTTGATGTCATGCTTCCTTATGTTAATGGTCTAGATATATGTCGGTTGCTGCGTCATCAAGGAAACCCAGTACCAATCTTGATTCTCAGTGCTAAAGGTAGCGAAACTGACCGGGTTTTGGGCTTAGAAGTAGGAGCAGATGATTACCTGACTAAACCCTTTAGTATGAGGGAATTAGTGGCTCGCTGTCGGGCTTTACTCCGTCGCCAACGCTTAATTACCTCGCCACAAATACAAGTATTAACACACAAGACTGTGAGTTTAAATCCCCAAGAATGTCGTGTGCTTGTCCGTGGTGAAGAGGTAAATTTATCTCCTAAAGAGTTTCGCTTGCTGGAACTGTTTATGAATTATCCTCGCCGTGTTTGGTCTCGCGAGCAATTGCTAGATCAGATTTGGGGTCCTGAATTTGTGGGTGACAGTAAAACTGTGGATGTTCATATCCGCTGGTTGCGGGAAAAACTAGAAGATGACCCTAGTCATCCAGAATACATTGTGACTGTCAGAGGCTTTGGCTACCGTTTTGGTTGAAAACTCCTACCTCAGATACACGTGCTTGTTAATTTAGGGTTTTGAGCATTTTTCTGATATCTGTGGAGATAGTTGTTAGTTTTTATTAATGATCAAGTAACTAACAACTTATAGTCTCATGCTCTTATTGGGATTTTTTCTGGGTTTAGCGGTAGGTGCTGGGTTGTGGATTTGGCAACAGGTTCAACTGAAACGCTACTTAAGGGGACTAATAGAACCCTCAAGCTCTGCTCATTCTCAGGTGGTGCTGGGGCTAATACCTCCTTTGCATCGCAAAATAACCACCATCAAGCAGCAGCAGCAAAATTTGCAGCAGTCCCTAAAAACCTACCAAGACTTGCTGGATTTTGCTCCAATAGGATATTTGCAGGTAGATGAAGAAAATCAATTGCTGTGGTGCAATCAGCAAGCGCGACAAATATTATATCTACAAACATGGCAACCTGGACAGGTGCGGCTGTTACTGGAGTTGGTGCGGTCTTATGAACTTGACCATTTAGTGGAAAAAACTCGCGATCGCCAAACATTACAGGTAAAAGAGTGGATATTTCACCCCTCTTCTGATTCCGCTTTTCGCGGTACTAGCGCTACTAAAAGTAATGGGGTATCAGGGATATCGAGGATGAAACCCTTGGCGTTGCGCGCCTCTAGTTTACCACTACCCAATGGACAGGTGGGGGTGTTTCTGGAAAATCGCCAACCTGTACTAGACATGAATCAGGAACGCGATCGCTCTTTTTCTGACCTAGCTCACGAACTCAGAACCCCCTTGACTTCCATTCGTTTGGTGGTGGAAACTTTACAAAACCGCTTAGACCCTCCCTTGAATCGTTGGGTTGATCGGCTAATGCAAGAGGTAGATCGGCTGATTAACTTAGTGCAAAGCTGGTTAGAACTGACTCAAATGGAAGTCAACCCCGCTATGCAATTGCATTTGGAAGTTGTGGAATTGCGATCGCTGATCATATCTGTGTGGGAAAGCTTAGAACCATTAACCCAAAAGCAACACCTGTCTATATCCTACTGCGGCCCAGAAAATCTGTGGATCAAAGCCGACCCTGGGCGTATTTATCAGGTTTTTCTCAACTTGCTGGACAACAGCATTAAATATAGTCTTCCTGGTAGCACTATTCAAATTCAAGCCCAAATCCTATCAATACCAGACACTGACAGTCGCCTAGTTCCTATTTTGGAAATAAATCTCATTGATTCGGGACTAGGTTTTTCCGAAGCAGATTTACCACATATATTTGAGCGATTTTACCGGGGAGATAAAGCTCGGACTCATTCCTCACTACCAGAAAATAATTCTCTGGGTGCAATTGTGGGTAATGGTTTAGGTTTAGCTATTGTGCGACAAATTATTGTCGCCCATGGCGGTTCTATTAAAGCGATGAATCATCCAGAAACCGGTGGAGCTTGGTTAAAACTTCAACTTCCTGAAGTTATGGCAAACTACCCAAGCCAAGACTATAGTTAAGAATATCTTCACTTTTGAGATTAATCAGTGTGCAAGCTGCCTTGTATGATCGCAACTCTCAACCGCAAAATCCCCAATTAGCACGTGCCATCAGGCGCTTGGAACGGGATATATTACGCATGGGAGCTTTGGTAGAACAATCCTTCCGCCTCAGCCACCAAGCCCTATTTTCCCGAGATTTAACAGCATCTCGGGAACTCCCCCGATTAGATAAAAAAATTGATCGCTTTTATAGACAAATAGAATCAGATTGTACGACAATTATCACACTCCAAGCACCTACAGATCAAAACTTACGCTGTTTAAGTGCCTTTATGCAGTTAGTGCGAGACTTAGAACGTATTGGGGATTATGCTGAGGATTTAGCTAACATTGCCGTAAAAATTTTTCCTTACCCACCACATAGCTCTTTACCAGAGATTGAGGAGATGTCCCACCATGCACAAGCCATGCTAGCAAGTAGCTTAAAAGCCTTAGCTGATTTGGATGAAGTTGGGGGACGAGATTTAAAGCGCTTAGATGATACTGTAGATCATGCTTATGATCGAGTTTATCAAACTTTAGCCCAGCAAAGAGATGTGCCGGGGGTAGTGGAGCCGATTGTACTCCTGGCGCTGGCAATTCGTTGTTTAGAACGGATGGCAGACCATGCTACTAACATTGGTCGCCGGGTAGCATACATTGTTACGGGACAAAGTTGTTAGGGGGTGATTGTTCCCTTCGACTGCGCTTACGGAAACATATTGATTTGGGTGGTTGAGCGAAGTCGAAACCACGCTCCCCACAATACCCCCTGATGTTGTTCCCTTCGACTGCGCTTACGGGAACATACTGATTTGGGTGGTTGAGCGAAGTCGAAACCACGCTCCCCACAATACCCTTAACTTTTGTTAAGTAACATACAATTTACCAAAATATTACCTTTTCTTAAACTTACTTAATTAGGCTAACTCTAGTTGCCCCAATATTAAGTACTTACATCATGTATCCCACCAGTCTGACCCCAAAGTTATCTGATGTATCTCATGACTCTATCCCCAGTGGAAAATTACCACAAAGATTATTTACTCGCCGCGAATTAATTCCCTCTGACAAGGATGTTCTGTGGCGTATTGATCGCGGCGCAGTTCGTACCTTAACCTGGAACGAAGATGGCATATTTATTGCTCTGGGTTATTGGGGAACTGGTGATCTGGTGGGACATTGTTTAACTAAAATCCAACCCTACCAAATTGAATGTTTGACAAGCGTAGAAGTTAGTATTGTACCCCCGGAGCTTTGGCACCAGTATACTGGTGCTTTCCTATCACACATTCAAGATTCAGAGGAGATATTGAGTATTGTACATCTCAAACCGATGTCCTTACGGTTGGGAAGGTTCCTACTGTGGTTAAGTCAAAAATTTGGGCGCGATGTGGAACAGGGGAGATTAATTGACCTAAATATTACCCACCAGGAAATATCAGAAGTCTTAAATACTACTCGGGTGACTATAACCCGGACTCTACAGGAATTTGAGGAACAAGAACTACTCCTACGCTACAAGCGGCGAATTATCCTTCTATCACAAAATAATCAGATAAAAAATAGAGTATCAAAAAAAATGATCATGGGCTTGTGTTAATTATAAAAATTTTGGTATATTCAAAACTGAAGCTATGAAAATATCACCAGAAAAAGCCTAAAGCTTTGCTGTGATCTCAGTTTATTTGGTGTGAGTGAAACTTAAGAACATGACAAAACTACTTTGGAACGCCCTCAAAGTTAGCCCTGCAATTGCGGCTCTATTCTTTGCTAATACAGCCCTGGCTGGTGAACTAAATCAAAAAACAACCGTTGCGCAATTGTCCCAAGAGGCTAACAGCATCGGTCAGGTAACATCTGTTTCTCAATTTTCCGATGTCCGCCCCACAGACTGGGCATACCGCGCGTTACAATCTTTAGTAGAGCGCTACGGTTGTATCTCCGGTTTTCCCGACAATACTTTCCGCGGTAACCGCACCTTAACTCGGTTTGAATTTGCAGCGGCTTTAAACGCTTGTTTAGACAGAGTTAACGAACTAATCGCCACTGCAACCGCTGATGTCATTACAAGACAAGATTTAGCTTCATTACAGCGGTTACAAGAAGAATTTTCTGCTGAATTGGCAACCCTCCGCGGTCGGGTAGATGCTCTGGAAGCTCGCACTGCTGAGTTAGAAGCTAATCAGTTTTCTACCACCACAAAGTTATCTGGGGAAGCTATTTTTGGCTTGTATCAGGCTTTTGGTGAGAAGCAAGCGGATAGGGACACAAACCCTGATAACAATCGCGATCTACAAAGCAATACCGCTTTTGCTAACAGAGTACGCTTAACTCTCAATACTAGCTTCACTGGTAAGGATAGGCTGCAAACTCGGTTGAATTACGGGAACTTTGTAAGACCCACCACAGGGACTAACATGACCCGTCTTGGTTTTGAGGCTAGTGATGATCTTAACATCGATAAACTTAACTACACCTTCAACCTGAGTGACTCCGTAAGAATCAAAATCGATGCGGTGGGTGCTGACTTAGATGATAACGTCCCTAACTTCCATCCTGACTTTGCTAGTTCTGGTGGCGGTGCTATTTCTCGTTACGGTCGTTTCAGCCCCATTTACCGCACCGGTGGTGGTAGTGCTATAACTGTCAACTTGAATCCCAGTGGTCCCCTAACTTTAAGCGCCGCTTATGTAGCATCCAATGCTAACAACCCTAACGAGAAGAATGGTATTTTCGATGGTAGTAGCACGATATTCGGTCAAGTAGCTTTCAAACCTAGCAAAGCATTAAATGTTGGTTTCAGCTACGCACGTGCTTATCAAAATGATCCGTTATCACAAAATACAGGTGTGAACCTTTTTGGTAGTACAGGAAGTTCAATCGCTAACACACCATTTGGTGCCATACAGGTCGGTACGGATACAAACGGAGATCCAATTCGACGTCGAGTTGCAACCTCTGCTGACCACTATGGTTTCCAAGCTAGTTTCAAACCTAGCTCCTCACTGACCCTAGGCGGTTGGGCTGGTTTCTCCAACGCTAAATCTGAAGTTAGCAATGCTGACGCAGATATTTTCTACTGGGCTACCAGTTTAGCTGTTAAAGACTTTGGTAGAGAAGGTAACGTATTGGGTCTGATCTTTGGTCAACCTCCCAAAGTGACAGGTGGTTCTTCAGCAACAGGTACTTCTCTAGAGGAGTCCGACACCTCCTATCACGTAGAAGGTCTCTACAAAATGCGCTTCAGCGACAACATTACCGTCACTCCCGGCGTATTGGTTATTCTCAACCCTGAAAACAACGATAATAACGAAACTATCTATGTAGGTACACTGCGTACCACCTTCAGATTCTAAAGCTGTTGTGAGCAGTTAATTAAAAAGCCCGCCTTGGTGCGGGTTTTTTGGTTTTCGCTTATAGGGCGCATTTTATCTGGGTGAGGTAGACAAGGGCACCGATGCCCACCCCACAAGATTTATCATATTAAGCTGTGTACTTTATTGACTTGAGGAGTGCTGTATATCCGCAGGAGGTCGATCGCTACTCCAACCCCACCACACACAACTACACTGACAATGGTAAAATTCTTGCCATTTGCGACGATTGTCTGGTGTGATGACAGGCGATCGCCTATTAATCCAAACTTTTACCGCTTCGAGGCTACTAGCGTGACAACTAGGACAGCAGAACTGGTGAGCATGAACCGCTTGATTTGTCCATTCAGGGGCGATGGGAGCAAAAGCATCCATTTAATTGGTAGTTGGTAATTCAGAAGGTTAAGCTGGTTAAGTATTTTTTAAGTACAACAGTCATAATCATAGAATACACTAATATTATCTCAGTCACCTAATAGAGTATTTTGGTAACCAGAGCAGAGACTGTGAACAACTGTAATTATGTCATCAACAATTATTGTTATGGAGTCAAAGGCTGAGATTCGCCGGTTACTAAATGTCATACCTGCTTCTAGTCGGATGACGGTAAAAATTGTCAGCAAGCCCAAGCAGCCCAAGGTAATTGATGCTACTTTTCCTCTACCTTGGAAACGGGAGCGAGTCATATCTATCAATTTTAATTTCTGGTCTTCCTTACCGGAACCCCAACGGGATTTATTAATATTGCAGAAGGTAAGCTGGTTAACACAGGTGAAGTGGTTTCAACCCCAGATTTATCAAGGTGTGGCGATCGCTGGTTTGGTAGCGGGAGTGATGGAGTCAGCACAAGGGGATGTTCTGGGTGTGGGAGTTGCTACGGGATTAAGCGCCATGGCGCTGCTACGGATTTGGCGGGGTAACAAATCTTCGGAATTAGAGTTAAACGCCGATTTAGCAGCTATAGCGATCGCCCAACGTCGGGGTTACTCAGAAACTGAAGCAGCGGAGCATTTATTATCTGCCATTGAGGCGATCGCTGGTATGCAAAATGGTAGTTTAGATTTTAATGAATTAATTCGTTGTCAAAATTTACGGGCGATCGGCAATTTATCACCTGTGGGTGTACCAAAAAATAATTAGGAGTATTTAGGTAAAAGAATGAAGAGAGGTTTATTGAGGTCTAAATCTGGGAAAATATATTGAGCAGACTTAAATGGTTACCTAAATATATTAAGAAAGGTAGCTGGGGAATCTATCTTTGATGGAAACTCAGTACAAAGGCTTGTACTTAGCCGAGTCAGGTTTAGACCTTACCAAGCTAAAAATATAGTCAAATATTTTTAGTAACTATTTATTATCTGCCATTGAGGCGATCTCTGGTATCCAAAAAAATGGTAGTTTAGATTTTATAGATTCCTATCAACAGCAGGGCTACCCAACCGTGTTTACTTTGCTGAGTTCGACACGACCGTTCTCAAATACTTGCACCGTTAGCTGATAGCCTTCCATCAGTGACATCCCGACAAGTGGTTCTGAATCAGCCTCATCAATCGGAATTGTTAGAAGAACTCCATCCCAGACTACCTCTGCTTCGTAAACATTAAAAACGCATTCGCTACCATCACCAAGAATAGCACGTCCTCGTCTTTTCCATTTCAGATTTAGCTGATTGATCAGGTCTGGCGGTAGTGAAAGCCAACCATTAAAACCTGTATCGATGATCGCATCTTGTGTGTAAATTCTGCCATCGGAGCCACAAACTGAAAGTGGAATAATCGGCTCAAATTCCGTATTAACAATTCCGGTAATCATGCTGTTTCTTCGTGCGCCCCCCGAATCTACGAACATAGCGAGAACCAATGCGGACAATCCAGATTTGAGCATCTGGGTAACGGGCTTCAAGGCGATCACAAGCAGCAATTTCGCTCACATCAACCTCAAAGCCTCCGGTTTCGAGGTCGATCGCTACAATTTTCCCATGATTACCTTCCTCAACCTGTTGGCGCACCTGAGACTCATAAATCTCATCGCCACGTCGAGCAAATTCTTCTTTGCTGTAACGGGGTTGTCGAACTGTCATAATTTTGGCTTTGGTTTAAGAATTGTCTACTGGCTATTATAGTTGACCTAGCAGTGGTTAGGCTTGAAATCAAAAAAGTGTGTTCAATAAAGCACCCTACCAGATCGATGATCGCACTGGGTGTGGGAGTTGCTACGGGATTAAGCGCCATGGCGCTGCTGCGGATTTGGCGGGGTAACAAATCTTCGGAATTAGAGTTAAACGCCGATTTAGCAGCTATAGCGATCGACCAACATTGGGGTTACTCAGAAACTGAAGCAGCGGAGCATTTATTATCTGCCATTGAGGCGATCGCTGGTATGCAGAAAAATGGTAGTTTAGATTTTAATGAATTAATTCGTTGTCAAAATTTACGGGCGATGGCCAATTTATCACCTGTGGGTATAGCAAAAAATAATTAATAGTTATCTAGCTCAGATTCCTCTTCAAAACCAGCAACTTCCGACAAAACATAAAGCGGTCTTTGTTTAACCTCTTCATAAATACGTCCGATATACTCACCCAGAATCCCAATACTAATTAGTTGAACCGCTCCCAGGAAGAATACGGCCATGAGAATAATAGTTACCCCAGTTAAAGGAGAATTAGGGATAAAAATTCGCCAGTACAAAACTAGTAAACACATGAGCAATGAAACGAAAGCAGCTAATAATCCTAAATAGGTTGATATTCTCAATGGTACTTTAGAGAAAGAAACTATACCATTAATTGCCAGTGCAAAGGACTTGCCGAATGTATATTTAGGATCACCTGCAAAACGCGGATCACGTTCAAATCTGATTGCTGTTTGATTAAATCCCACCCAAGAGCGCAAACCTCGAATGTAACGATTGCGTTCCGGTATCTTATTGAGAACATTGACAACTTGGCGATCTAACAAGCAAAAATCTCCTGCATCTGTAGGAATAGTCACATCTGCAAGCCGCTGGAGAATTCTATAAAAAGCATAGGCTGTCAAACGTTTTAACCAGCTTTCTTGAGAACGTTTTATCCTCTGAGCATAAACTATATGATATCCTTGTTTCCATAATTCTACCATTTCCGTAATCAATTCTGGCGGATCTTGTAAATCAGCATCGAGAATCACTGTTACCTCTCCGCGCACAAAATTCAACCCTGCTGTAACAGCAATTTGATGACCGAAATTTCTCGCTAGGCTTAAATAAACAACACGTGAATCTTTTTGGTGTAATTCACTGATTATTTTCAAAGATAGATCACGACTGCCATCATTTACGAAACACAACTCAACTTTACCATCCATCTGATTCATCACCTGTGAAATGCGGCGATACATTTCTAAAATGTTTTCTGCTTCGTTGTATATGGGGACGATGAAAGAATATTTAGGTAACATAGTGGAGTTATTTTAAGACCTATGATCAGGTGGAAAGGAGCGACGACGACGATACCAAGTGGAACCGCCTATTAGCATTCCAATTAGTAATAAGGCAGTTAATAATGGTAAAATTTCCCCAGTGCGAACAGCCTTCAAGCCAGAACTACCCAAGAGAACAAAGGGTAATATTCCGGGTACTGTTCCTAAAGTCGTACCTATGAGGTAATCTCTAAAGCTAATTGATGTTAACCCGGCTACAAAGTTAACTAATCCATAGGGCATAATGGGCATCAGGCGGATAGCAAATATATAAGATATACCCCCTTGTCTCAGTTCAGCATCTATAGCTTGCCAACGCCCAGCTAATTTTTGCGAAATCATCTGATGTCCTACTGTGCGGGCAAAAATAAAGGCTGTAATTGCTGCAATTATTGCCGCGATACTTGTCCAAAATGTGCCCATCCCCACTCCGAAAATTGCCCCCCCTGTTAAATTTAAAGCCGTGGAAGGTAAAATTAGGATTGTAGCCACTACATATATAGCTACATAAGTGATGGGTGCCCAAATTCCCGCAGCTTGTAACCAAGATTGAATTGTATCAGGGTTAATTCCTCCTAGTAAATATCCTGTCACGCCAGTAGCTAGCAGACAGATAAACATCAACAAGGTAAAGCTGGTTTTAGCATTCATGGTTAATTGATGTTTCTAATTTTTGGCATTGTTTGGGTCACAGTGATAAACCCGATATTCATACCCGGACACTCCCGGTAAGTTCTGAGAATCAAGTAAACATTGTTGTTTTACTGTCTCCCCTAGGGGAGCATCAAAATTAACCAGCCATAAATCCAAGGGTCGGGGTAATTGTTTAACGGTTTTTTCTAAGGCTATAGTAGAGGTATTAGGGTCTTGGTCTTGATGAGCTAGGAGAAATTGGGTATTAGTTTGTGAACCTGAGAATTTTAATTCCCAGGCTACACTCATCATTACTCCAGTTTCGTTTGAACTTTTGTGGGTTGCAGCTATCAGTACTGGTTGTGAAGAGTTTTGTTCAATTAAGGGAACTAATAAATCAGGGCGGTAATATTTGCGATAACCCAGATTAAAGGTAACTGTAATGGCGCTAAGTAATCCCATCACCCAAATCAGGATGACAGCTTGTTTACCGGTG
>NZ_JANQDG010000091.1:0-3071 GCF_029891665.1 Anabaenopsis sp. FSS-46
GCACGCAATATTTTATTGCGTGCTTTGCAAGCAACTGCCTTTACCGTGACCCATGATTCTATCGTGCTTTCTGACAAGTCAGAATTGACGGATGCCGTAGTTAATCTAGTTTAATCGCTTTGATTAGCTTAAAAGTTGCACAAACCCCTTAGTAGTCATACTAAGACCACCTTAAAACAGTGACTAAACACCGAAGATGATATATGGTTTTGAACTGCTCAGGCAACAGATTTACTCTGGTTTTGGTCAGCTTCTGCCGCAATTGTATAGCTTTGGCTAGGTTTTACAGAACCGCCGATAGGTTAGCGGCTCCCATAAACCTTACTCAGCTTTGAATCACAAAGGTCTGTTTTTTGTATACTCTAGGTAACTGAATTCGTTACGACTGTCGAACGATCAATTAAATCAACTTATTAGGAGAGATAATGACCCAAATCATAGTGGGTGAAAATGAAGCTATCGAGTCAGCTTTACGTCGGTTTAAGCGAGAAGTGTCTAAAGCAGGTATTTTTCCAGATATGAGGAAGCATCGTCACTTTGAAACCCCTCTGGAAAAACGCAAGCGCAAAGAAATTGCCAAACACAGGCAAAGTAAGAGACGTTTCCGCAATTAACCTCTTTTGCCGAGGTTCCCATCCGCCTATAGCATGGGAATAGATAGCCAGTCCTACCCAGCAAAGGGTGGGACAATATTCTTTTCCATCAAAGCCCCCAGAGACTATCTGAGGGCTTTGCTTATGAGCTTTCCGGTGTCAGGTAACGGGTAAACCACTCACTCGCCAACTGTGCTACTGCTGCCAATGTCCCCGGTTCTTCAAACAAATGGGAGGCTCTGGGAATAATTTCTAACTGCTTTTGTATACGTAATTGTTCCAGTGCATCCTGATTCATCTCGATCACTGGGGTATCGTATCCACCAACAATCAGCAATGTTGGTGCTTGGACATCAGGTAACGCCGAACCGGCTAAATCAGGTCTCCCACCACGAGAAACTACAGCTTTCACAGACTCAGGGCGTTTGGCCGCAGCTACCAGAGCCGCACCGCCCCCTGTACTCGCTCCAAAGTAACCTATTTGCAGGTGATGGGTTTGTGGGTACTGTGTTAGCCAGTCTGTGGTATCCACTAATCTCCGTGCCAATAATTCAATATCAAAGCGCAAATGTCTGGTTATCAGGTCAATTTTTTCCTCTTCATGAGTTAGTAAGTCAATTAGCAGCGTTCCTAGTCCAGCCTGTTGTAAAACCCCAGCAACATATCGATTACGGGGACTATGGCGACTGCTACCACTACCATGAGCAAATACTACTATACCTGTGGCTCCATCAGGAATCACCAAATTCCCCTCTAAGTTTACTTCACCTGCCGCCACTGATACTAAATGTTGGTTCTGTGTAAATGTGTTATCCACTGACAAACCTCCTTTGATGGTTTGTTGCCTATTTATATTTGATATTTTTTTGGTATTTTATACTTCTGCTATGAGGCAGTTTGTCAAAATCAACCCCTAGTCCATAAAGCGGTAAAATAAAAGTAGACCAGGACATAAATCTTATGATTCTCTTATGCAGAATTCTACATCTGGAAATGATGGGGATTTGATCAGGCAAGTTGCGACTTTGAGCGCCATTATTGCCGGTTTTGTCGTCAACGTAGTATCTAATATTTATCCGCTCCGGGGATTGACTATAGGAGAAATTTCTAATACTTTCTTCGCTAATGTCCTGATTATCCCCGCTAACTATGCTTTTGCTATTTGGGGACTGATTTATCTAGGTTTATTCACTTTCGGAATTTATCAATTTCTCCCTAACCACAGGTATGATGAAGATTTACGCAAAAGCGGGTACTTGTTGGTGATTGCCTCTGCGGCTCAAATTATCTGGGTATATCTTTTCCTCTCCCAACTCTTTACCCTGTCTGCGATCGCCATACTCTTAATTCTCATACCACTCATTGCTATCTATTTGCGCTTAGGCATTGGCAAAAAATCTGTTTCTCAAAGCAAGAGGTGGTGTGTTCACATCCCTATCAGTATTTATCTGGGCTGGATTAGTGTAGCAACTATTGTTAATGTAGCCTCTGCTTTGTATTTTCACCGTTGGCAAGGCTGGGGGATTTCTCCTGAAATATGGACTGCTATGATGTTATTAGTGGCTTTTACTGTTGCCGCCCTCATTCTCACCCAACACCGAGACTTTGCCTATACAGGAGTCACAGTTTGGGCATTGGTGGCGATCGCAATCAAGCAGTGGCAAAATTCTTTACTGAGAAACCTGGCACTAATTTTCGCCATCGTCTTAGTGGCAATAATCACAATTAACAGTGTAAAACCTCAACGTCCACGCACATAAATGGAACAACCCAGTACTCATCACCGAGATTGGTCATGGCACTTCTGGCCCGCTGTACCTCTATATCCCTACGGTAAACGGCGGACAATTTGCTCAGAAATAGTCAAAGATACTATCTGGACATTCGATCAGCTTCAAGGCATTCTCTACACTGTTGTGCCGATTCGGATGACTGTGGTTAAACTAGCACAGGGTGGGCTTCTGGTTTACGCCCCAGTGGCTCCCACTCCTGAATGTGTCCGCCTCGTTAACAACTTAGTCACACAACACGGCGATGTTAAATACATTATTCTCCCCACTAGCTCCGGTCTAGAACATAAGGTTTTTGTCGGTCCTTTTGCTCGCCGCTTCCCCCAAGCACAGGTTTTTGTTGCTCCCCATCAATGGAGTTTCCCCATCAATTTACCCCTGAGTTGGCTAGGTTTTCCCCCCGAACGGACTCAGGTACTCCCAGAAGATAGTAGTCACAGTCCTTTTGCTGATGAGTTCGATTATCAGGTACTAGATATCAACTTGGGACGCGGTTCATTTGTAGAAGTGGCATTTTTTCACAAGCGATCGCACACCCTACTTCTCACTGACCAACAAACGAGACGCAAGCCCCTGGCTTCAGACATGGGGATAAGTCGATAGCGACTTTAGTCGCATTAAAGCGATTGAGTGGCTTTAGCCACATTCAATATTACATAAATTACTTCATGTGAACTTTATAAAAGCT